>CAZLDF010000152.1:0-3725 GCA_964558095.1 uncultured Isosphaeraceae bacterium
AGGCTTCTTCCGCCTGGCGAAGCTGTCCCTTGCCTTCGCCCTTGCGCAGCAATCCGATGCCGTAGTCGTTCCATCGCTGCCAGAGGTCGATCTTCGAGGCTTCGTTCGTCGGCGTCTGCGCGTCGCTTGCGATGACGGGGAACGTGACGCTGTCCGTCGCCAGCGTCAGGATCGGCAGATCGTTGACGTATTTCGGGTCGTCCATCACCAGACGCATGTACTCGGTGTCGAACTTGCGGTACTGCAGTTTCACCTCGACAGTGATCGGCTGCGTCACGTCCTGCGGCACGCGCAGCGCATAGTGAATCACGTCGGCGGCGCCCGGCGGAATCTGGTTGTTGTAGAGCGGGACGAAAATGTCCTCGGCGTTGCGCCGGTTGATCCGGTTGCCATCGCGATCGATCAGGAACACGTTGACGTAATGCGACCAGGGATCGAGTTCGTTGTTCGCGGGATCGAGCCCGCCGCTGCGCCCGATCACGCGGCCGCCGCTGCTCACTTTGACGTCCACCCACACTTCGTTGGAATCGACGGTTCCCTGCGTGAAGAGGTGGCCCATCTTCACCGTGCGAATCACGGTTTCCAGCAGATACTCTTCGCCCGGCTGCAGCGCCGGCACATCCGGTCGAAGCGGCGCGATCAACTCGCCGTCGATGCGGCCGGCTTCGCGCACGCCGAAAAGATCGATGCGCATGACGCCTTCAAGGAACTTCTGATGGTTGGCGATCGCGCCGTCGGCGTCGGCCAGCTCGTCGCGCTTGAGATGCGGGATCGCCGCATTGGCGCTGGGAAACTGGTGCGAGAACGTCTTGAGAATGTTCGAGTCGTCATGCACTTTCGCTGCGAAGTTCGGCCGATCGGAGACCGGCTGCAGGGGCATGTGGCAGCCGTTGCAGTTCGCCTCGGCCTTCGGCGGATAGTAAAAGCTCGCGATGCCAAAGCCCGACACGCCGCTCAGCCAGAACGCGTCGAAGTGGTTCTGCCCGCGAAGCCACTTGTAATTGTTCAACTCCGGCGGCAGATGGACCTTGTGACACGCGCCGCAGAACTCCGTCGTCTTGTGCAGCGGCTTGAGGAACGTCGCCTTGTGGAACTCGGGCTTGGCCTTCACAAGCTGGCGGTTCACCCACTTCAGCACGGGGTTGTCGCTGAAGGTAAAGGGATAGTGGATGGGCTCGTCGATCGTGTAGTCAGCGTTGCCGCGCACGCCGTTGATATGCGAGATCGCGTGGCAGACGGTGCAGGTGATGCCCGCTTGGGCGAACTGATCGGATGACAGGTCGTACTCCGGGTCGTCGAACTTGGGATCGTCGAACGCGCCGCTGAAGAAGGGAACGGGATCGTGGCAGCCGGCGCAGAAGCGCGAGCCCTGGACGTTGCCGTCGCGCTCCATCATCGCTTTGCGCGTGTTCTTGACGCTGAACTCGTATGGCGGGTTGTTGAACGAGCTGAACCGGTGCACGCTGTGCGACCACTGGTCGTGGATGTCGGCGTGGCATTCGAGGCAGTAATCGTTCATCTCGAGGACTTCAGCAGGAATGAAATTGCCGGTGGAGGTTCGCGCCAGCGAGGGGAAGAAGTATTGCTCGCCGTCTTTCGGCCCAGCCTGGTTCCACGCGCGCGGGTCCTGAGCCGCGATGATGAGCATGACGCCCGCGAAGACAGCCGCGACCGCGGCCCACGACAGGCCGACCTTCCACTTGATTCGCCGTCCCGCCAGTCGATGGAGGATGAAGAGCCAGATCGCCGCGACCGGACCCAGCACGTGAAGCCAGTACGCAGCACCGCGGATCGCCGCCTGGTTGAGCTCGAATCGCAATCCAAGCAGATCGACGCGCATCAGCACCAATCCCGTCGCAATCACGAGCAGCGACGTCGCGTACAGCGCGTAGCCCATGCGCACCGCGCGCCGATTCGGCCGATTGCGCGCGTTGCGAATGTGCGCGATCCCGAACACCACCACCGGCACGATGATGAGCAGTCCCAGCGCCAGGTGCAGCGCGAACATCAGCAGATAGAAATAGTCCTGATACTCGACCCCCGCGACGGTGATGCTCAGCAGGTACGCCGAATTCACGCAGAGCAATGCGAACAGCGCGAAGATGACGCTCAGCAGCTTCTTCAGGCGCGGCCCGACCGCCGGCACGTAGCGCTTCATGCCGGGCCGCGGCGGCTGCGGCGCCTGCGCGGGCAACAATTCGGGCAGCACAGTCTGTGTCATCGTCCGTCCTCCATCCCCCGCCGTGCGCCGCGCCGGCGGGCGACCGGTTCGTCGCGTTGCTCAAGTGCGGGCATTGCCTGGCTTCGGCTTCGGTGAATCGGACCATTGTCCGCCTCTCGCGGCGGCTTTTCAAGCGTTTTCCGCTTCGGCCTTCCGATAACTCGCCCGATGGAGCCACTATCGCCCTTCGCGATAGCGAGTATTCAGCCGCCGATGCAGCGTTTCCCGCGCCGCCGAGGCCGATTCATCGCCCGGCAGCGGCGAGAGCGTATCTCCGTTCGCGGTGTAGAGGTCCATGTCCTTGCACCAGCCGCGGGCCTCGAGGACGAATTGTCGAGTCCAACCCGCGGGCAACTCCGGCAGTTTCGCTGCGAATTCCAGGTGCACTTCCTCGCCCGGGCCGAAGATCGCGAGCGCTCCATCCGCCTCGACCAGCAGCTCCGCGCAGGCGCCGAACTGCGTGTAATACCCGGCCTGATGACGCGCATCCCAGAACGGCGAGCGATCTTCATAGTCATAGCGCGGCAATCGCTGGGGGTCCGTCGTTCTTCGCGCGAAGCCGACTTGGCGCAGCTCTGCCGTCGCGAGCGGCAATTCGGTTCGCTTCGCGTCTTCGCATGGCACGCTGCGGCTGATTGCAATGCGGTCCCAGTAGATTTCCTGATTGGTTGTGATCCGAAGCGTCGTTGCGCCGGGTGGAACATCCCGCAGCGGCACGCTCATTTGCCGCGGCATGCCGGCGGGATAGCCGAACTGTTCGAGGATCGTGATCCATGCTTCCTTGTCCCCCTCTCGCATCGGGGGGGGTGGGAGAGGGGTTAGGGGTGAGGGCGATTCGTGCAGTGGCGTTCGATGACGGTTTCCCAACTCAACGCCATTGCACGCCGCCATCGCATCTTCGGCCATCGAGGCCGAAGATGCGATCACAGGCGAGACGCCTGTGCCACTGTTCTCCCCCTTCGCAGACACGGGACGTTCCCTCGCCCCGACTCGCGCCTCGATCGTCGGCGCTCGATAGTCGGCCCCCGCCTGCCACGCTGCGAACATCGTCTGCGAGTACGGGTATTCGACCCAGCCGTCGATGACCAACACCGTGTCGCCTTCGATCGGTTCGTCGAACTCGAGCGTCAAAGCGTGATCGCGCTGCAGTCGTCCGATGAACCGATGATCGATCTCGCCGACCGGCGCTGCCCGATGATCGGCGAAGAGGACGGAATCCGTCACATCCTCGCCGCGGTCGTTGATCGCGCTCACGGGTAGAAGCTCATGGCGATAAAACACCGGCTCACCCGTCGGCTGCGGGCCGAGAATTCCCATTCGCTCATCAAGCGTCATTCGCCACCCGGGCGGCAGATCGAACGCGACGAGCTTCGCAGAGTCGAGATAGCACGCCTCTTCCATCGGCTCGCCGAGTTTGAGTTCGAACATTCCATCGCGCGCTGCAAGCGCACCGTCGGGCAACAGAAAATTCTCCCACGGCCGGGGCGTTGCATACTCGCCCGGC
>CAZLDF010000153.1:0-2660 GCA_964558095.1 uncultured Isosphaeraceae bacterium
CATCAGGTCCGCATGGAGCAGGAGCGCGAACAGCTTCGCGAATCGAACCAGGACCTCGTCAATCAGACCATCACCGATCCGCTGACCGGCGCCAACAATCGCAAGTTCTTCGATCAGGAACTGGCGAAGCTGTTCGCGGAAGCGCAGCAGCGCAACGGCTGCCTGGCGGTGATTTTTTCCGACGCCGATCGCTTCAAGAGCGTCAACGACACGCACGGCCACCAGGCGGGCGACGCGGTGCTGGCGGCGTTGTCGCAGCGCATGCGCGAGACGATCGGCAGTCGCGGACACGTGTGCCGCTATGGCGGCGAGGAGTTCGCGACGATCCTGCCGAACACCGATCGCGTGGCGGCGACGCGCATCGCCGAGGAAGTGCGCTGCGCGATCGAGTCTTCGCCGGTCGATCTGAGCGCGGTGTCGGGTTGCGTGCCGCAGTTGACCGTGACGGTGAGCCTGGGCGTGGCGGCGCTGGAGCCGGGTGTTTCGAATCTCATCACGAAGCCCGAGTTGCTTCTGCGCGTCGCCGACCAGGCGGTGTACGCGGCAAAGCAGGGCGGCCGCAACTGCGTGCGCGTTTTCCGCCCGCGAACGACGGCTGCCGCATGCGCGCAGCCGGCGAAGACCGCCGCGGCGGCGTGAGTGGATTCCCGCAGCACAAGACCCTATCGGCGCGCAGCTGACTCACGCGGTTTGCGTTTGATCGGAGAGCCGCACTCTGTGCAAACGGCGGATGCGCCGATCGGATGTGCACACGTCGAGCACTTCCCGGAGCGCCATTGTTGGTGTTCCCCAAGTCTGAGGAAGGCCATTGTTGCCGCAAACGCGAAGATGCCATAGAGAAGCGTATTCGTCGCGAATCCAGGCCAGAGCGGGATGAAATTCATGGGCGCATCGAAGAATCGCAGTACGCCGACGGTGCGGTTATAGCTGCTGGTGGGTGAACTCGCCCACATGGTGTATCCCTGCACTCCGTATTCGGGCCAACCGCTCTGAAACCAACTCATTCGATGGGTCGTTGGCGACGAAAGATCTGCTGGATCCCACATCGAAATCGACTGCACTCCGATATCCTCTGAGACGCTGGTGCGGGCAGACTTTGCCGGCCAAGATGCAGGGACATTGCGACGCCATACTGTGTGAGCGCGCTCGGTCAAGGGGAAGGAACTGTGGCCTCGACGGAACTCAGCAGACAATCCGCAAGCCCACGCGACGCTGACATTTGCCACAGCGCCCATGCACAGCGACAGAGCGATTATGGCGATCCACCTCCGCACGACTGGCTGCATCCTTGCGGATGTTCGCTCCATGTGTCCTCATCGCGCAGTAGCAGGCACGCACTATTCCAACAGAAGGTGAAGATGGCGATTGTCTCGTCAAATCATGTTATGCCTGCGGCGTCAACCTGCCCACGGTCGTCGGCGTGATCGGAAACGCCTCGAACGCGCCCCGCAGGTCGTCGACCGTCACGGCGTCCATCCGGCGCAGCTCTTCTTCGAGCGAGGTGTACGAACCGTGATAGGTCCAGTGGCGGCCGAGGCGCATCATGCGGCCGGCGGGCAGTTCGCTGTGCAGCGTCGCTGCGGAAAGGACTTTGCTGCGCACACGTTCGAGGTCGTCTTCGGCGAGGGAATCGACGAGGCCGGTGATCTCGCGGCGAATGATCGCCTCGACCTTCTCGGCGCTTTGCGGCGAGCAGGCGGCATACACGAACCACGCGCCGACCTGGTCGCGGCCATCAAACTGCGCCACCGCTTCCTCCGCCAGGCCCGTGTCGATCAGCGCCCAGTACAGCCGCGATCCCTTCGTGTCGCCGAGGATGTGCGCGAGCATCGAGGCTGCATAGCGGCGAGGGTCCTGCATCGACGGCGCGGGGCTCAGCATCAGCAAGTAGGTGTTGCTGACTTTCGCGTCGGTTTGGGCGAATTCGCCCTGGATGTACGCGGGCGGCGAGTATTGACGCCGCGTGCGCGTGACCTGCCACGAACCGCAGTGCTCGGTCAATCGCTGCACGATCGCGTCGAAATCGACGCGGCCGGCGAGGGCGACGGTGGTGTTGTCGGCCGAATACTGCCGGGTGAAGTATTCGATCATCTGCTGGCGGCGCAGCGCCGTGATCGAATCGGGCGTGCCGAGCACGCGGTGGCTGAGCGGATGCGAGCCGTAGAATTCTTCGAGCGTCCGCTCGTAGAGCACCCAGAAGGGCTGATCGGCGTACATGGCGATCTCTTCGAGAATCACTGTCTTCTCGTCGTCGAAGTCCTTCTGGCGGATCGCGGGTCGCATGATGTCGCTGAGCACGTCCTCGGCGCGGTTGAGGTGTTCGGGCAGGCAGTGCGCGTAGAAGCACGTCAGCTCGGATGACGTGTAGGCGTTGTGATCGGCGCCGATGTCGTCGAAGTCGCGATCAACCTCTTCCGCCGAGCGGCGGTCGGTTCCCTTGAACATCATGTGTTCGAGGAAGTGGCTGGTGCCGATGATGGCGGCGTCTTCATCGCGAGCGCCGGTCTTGACGAAGAAGCCGATGGCGGCCGAATGCGCCGCGGGATCGACCTCGGCGAGAATGGTCAGGCCGTTGTCGAGCGTGGCGTGGCGAAACTGCACGCCGGCGAGGGTGGGCTTCTTCGCGGACGCCGATGCGGTTGAAGAGGTCATCGGGGAAG
>CAZLDF010000154.1:0-3074 GCA_964558095.1 uncultured Isosphaeraceae bacterium
CTGCCCCGAAGGCGGCGCGTGCTGCCTCGGCGATGGCACATGCGAAGAGGTCGCCAGTGAAGCGCAATGCCTGGGCATCTACCAGGGCGACGGCACCGAGTGCGTCAACTTCCCCAATGGACTCAATCAGCGAGGGATCGACGGCCACGCACCCGGCTGCCCCACCGACGGCGCTTGCTGTTTGCCCGATGGTTCGTGCATCGACCACATTGATCAGGCCGAGTGCGATGTGCAAGGCGGCTCTTTCATCGGCAACGGCAGCTTCTGCGATGCGCCGCGATACATCTCCGAGCCGAACTTGGCCATTCCCGACTTCGATCCAGCAGGCGTGTTCGACTCCATCAACATCCCCGATTCCTTCACCATCAACTCCGTGCGCGTCGAAATGAAGATCACGCACACCTGGATCGGCGACCTCATCATCGACCTCGAACATGTGCCCAGCGCCACGACAATCAACCTATGGAACCTAGGGTGCGCCAATACCGACAACATGGATGTGACCTTCGTGGACGGCGGCGTCACCATACTTTGCTCAGACATCCCCTCGGGCAACGGCGAGGCCGATCCGATGACCTTCGGCAATGGCCCCGCGCTCGCCACGCTCAACGGTTTCAATGCCCAAGGCGAATGGAGATTGCACGTTTCGGACCACGGGTCCCCAGATGACGGCACTCTGGACTTCTGGGCCCTGCAGTTCACCACCGACGATCTCTGCGAAGTCGAGTGCCCCGACCCGCTGCCCGGCCGCCCACTCAACGGCGAGCGCGTGCTTCGCGGCTTCCTCGTCGGCTGGGCTGTCGATGCCACCACCGGCGAGGAGATTCGCTGGAACCATCTTTCCGGCGGCGCGACGCTTATCAATTATGCAGAGAGCACCGCGTGGGAATACACCGCCTATGCAGCGCCCGTCACCAACGACGCTCTTCACGGCGAACCCACCGGCACGCCCGGCGTGCTCAATCTCGGCATTCCCGACCCGATTACAAACCTGTCGGAATACGCTTCGGGATTCGATTTCCTGCTCGTGGACTTCTACGCAGTTGGTCACACCGCGTTCAGAAACCTCGGCGCATTCTCCGTCGGCGACAGCATCACGCTCCTGCCGCTGGACATGGATCTTCGCCAGGACAACGATGGGCAGACGATCACCAAGGCCGACATCCTGGTGTGGAACGAAAACGAGTTCAAGATCTCCGGCACCAAGCGCTGCATCTTCTGCTGGGACCAGTTCGATTTGCGGCGAGTGGCCGATCCCAACGCGTTCCTCATCACCAACCTCCAAACGGACAAGGGCCGGGCGCGCATCGACGGCGTGGCGCACAACAACGAGATCAGCGGCCCGCCGTGCTGGCTTGATTTCGATCCGCACGATGATCTGCCGATCGGAGCGGATCCGCGCGATGTGCTCAGCCGCGATACCTCGATGGTCGGCGTGCAGCACAAGGAGATCGCCTTCCCGATGGCTGGCTACGGCGAAACGGGCACGCACCTCGTCGGCACGGGCACGCAGCCCGCGGTCATCCAGTGGGATTACGACGCCATTGGCGGCGGCGGGGGCAGCCCCGAAGCTCCGGGCGCTGGTGAGGACGACGTCGTCATGCACCCGGACATCGCGCGCATCGTCCGCTCGCTGCAGGACCAGATCGACCGCGGCAAGCGCGAGCGGGGGGGCCGAACCGGTGATCGCGCATCGCGGCAAGAGCAGCAGCAGCGCGGCACGCCGGAGTTCGACCGCGTCAGCGCCAGCGAGAAGGGCAGCCTCATCATCTGGCCGAAGATCGAACTGAAGTTCGACGACACCGGCCGGCTCATCGCGGATACGTACCTCACGCTCAACAACGATTTCGACGGCGACGTGGTCGTTCAGTTCTACTTCGTCCAGGGCGATGACGCCGTCGAGCAGCACGGCGACGACGCACCGTGTGATGAACCCGGCTGCAACAACTTCGATGTCGCGTTCACGCTGACGGCGAATCAGCCGGTGTACTGGAAGGCGTCCGACGGTTTGCCGCTGGGATTGCCGTCGTTCATTCAGCTCGATCCGGGCGCCGGGGCCGGCAACAACAACAACCCATAAGCGCACCTGCTCAAGACTGTGAAACGGCGTCTGGTTCCCCTCTGCCCGTGTCGAATACTCGCCGTGGCGAGGGGAGAGGGGTAGGGGAAAGGGCGGCACGAGCAAGCGGGCCGTTAGTGAAGAGCAACTGGATGCTCAGTTGAATTCCGAGTGTGGCAAGGTCAAGCTGCTCTGAGCTTGACCTTGTGAAGGAGCGGACGCGTTGTGTGCTCAACCAATGTCAAGCCCAAAGCGGCTTGACATTGCCACCCAACCATGCGGCGGCTTGGGACCTTCGGCATGGTCTCAGCAAGGCAGAGCAATCCCTTCAAACTGCGCACTTTGCAAAGGCTGGAGAATACGTGACTGCGGCGACAGCGTCCGAGAAGCGACGCCTCTGGCGCCCTTGTGACGCCCCTTTCTCGGTTTTCCCTGTATTCGCCGGCAAAGTTGATGTATTGTGATGCAGACGCGGTTTCAGCCGCGAGGAGGAAGTCGATCGCCCGCCGACGAGCGGTTGCGATCGACCAGGAGGAGGACGGAAAGATGGGTCATTCCACGGGGGTCGTCATGCGCGCGTTCGCGGCGCGAGCGTTGGCGCTGTGTTGCGCGGTCGGGTGGTCCGCGACGGCGCTGGCGGATCAAGCGGCCCGTCCCGATGGCGGAACGGACGTCGTCACCGGCGCGTGCTGCTTCGGCGATGGCGGCTGCCTGGACATCACGTCCGCTGAGTGCGAAGAACTTCGTGGCGTCCACTTCGGCGACGACACCTTCTGCTCGCAGAATCTCTGCGGCACATCCCTCTTGGGCGCATGTTGTTTCAACGACGGCCATTGCGAACAGCTTTCCCCAAGCGACTGCTTTTCGGACGGTGGCGATTACCAAGGCGACGGCATCATGTGCCCGACGCGCGGCCAGATCTGCCCGCCCGGCAGCGCGTGCTGCTTTCCCGACGGCGGGTGCGACAACCTCACCGAAATCGCCTGCGCCGACGCGGGCGGCAACTGGCAGCCCG
>CAZLDF010000155.1:0-10772 GCA_964558095.1 uncultured Isosphaeraceae bacterium
CAACGCCGAATGACGAACTTCAGGCAGCGGACAGCAGGCGTCGATCGCCGCGCCGCGGCTGCCAAACACGCTTTCGATGTCCGCGAAGAACTCCCCTTTCGTCCGCTCAACGCCGATGTGCCGCTTGACGATCTGCACGGCTTCATCCGTGAACTCTCCTTCGGGCCAGTTGATGTCGGCGCTCGCCAAGTCGCTCAACGTGTGCGCGAACACCATGCGCGACGGCCAGGGGATGTCCGCTGGAATCGGACCTTCAAGTCGTCGTTGGTGTGCTCTGATCGTCGAGACGGCGATGTGTGCGAGCGCGTTGCCCTCATCCTGCCCGGCAGGAATCACTTCGACCAGTTCAAGGCGATGGTCGGTCCACTCCTTCGTCGTGTCATCGCGCAGGGCGCCTGCCCAGCACGTTCGTCGGGCCGATGTGCGCCCCGGCCGTCCGTCACTGCTTCCTGCGATTCGAATCGTGAGTTCGACCGGGGCGTCGGCGATCAACGGCGTCGCCAGGAACATGGTAAATTCAAGCTGCGGCGCGATCACCTTCACACTTTGCGCCGGCGGAGGAATGCGATTCTCGTTGTCTTTGATGATTCGGTCAACAAGAGCCGTCCAGTTTGGTTCGGTGGCGGCGCCGCCGATCAGCAGTTCCAACTCATAGAGCCAGATCGCGCCATCCGCATTGAGATCGCCGAGCAGTTGGATCGTGCGATCCTGGGCGATGAGGACGGCGGCAAACGTACGCATCCAACGATCACCCCACTGCCGGCGCTGAGCAAGGTCGTACTCAGTCAAGCGAGCATCCAGCATGTGCAGCTCGAACTCACTTGCCTTGGCGCCTTCGCCAAGTACGCCCACCCAGTGGTAATGTTCGATCGGCCCGAAGTGCTTCTCAGCGTCGGCTGAGTGCTGCAACTGCCAGAGCTCCGCATGGTCCCGCCACTCCGGTGGACCCGCCAGCGCCGCATTCCATCCGACAAGTGAGAACACAATTGACAGCAGCAGCATTCTCATGAGCAGGCATTCCTGACAAGCGAAGCGCCGAGGGCGATGTCGCCCTCGCCCCCGGCGTTCATTGTCGTGTCACTGAACATCCGGGCAGTGATGTGCGCCGCGCGCGCAGTTAAGATTTCCGTCAGTGACCGCACAGCGACCGTTCGTCATTTCCGTGTTGCAGTTGCACAGCACAGGGCACTTGCAGCACTTGTGGTTGACCTCGATCATCGGGCACGCCACGAGTTCCCACTCCGATTTCAGTTCCTGCAGAATGCCGTTGGCGCGCCGCGCGGTGTTGTACGCTTTGGCGTTTCCTTCGGCGATCTGACCCGTAATGTCGAGGAATTGCTGCGTATCGAAATAGACGGGGTTTCCGAGATCGTCCGCGCCGATCGCGCTGTTGGCCTGCGCGAAAACGAGGTCCATCAGCAGGCAGGGCGTGAGCGTCGAACCCTCGTGCGCTTCGACGAGACTGACCATCAACGCCGTGTGCTCCTGCCACAGTTCGAGCAGGAACGCCGATTCGTCGATCACCTGGTTCTGGTAGTCCTGCACGAGGCTGTACATCTCGACCACATCGTAGGCCCCGTTGGACTGGCGGTAGTAGTGATCTGCTTCGTCCTGCGCGCTGGCGAAGATGAGTGTGTCGGCCAACGCCGCGCGCGGACAGAAGACCATCGCGAGCGCCACCAGCATGGTCACCATGAAACAGAGAGCCGTCTTGAGCCTCATTGCCGATCTCCTTGGCCCCAATGTGGGTCAGCCGGCGATCGCGGAGGGGCAGGCCGCGGACCGCCTGACACGGATTGCGTGTCAAGGTAGCTGACACAGTTTCAGTGTCAAGCCGGGGGGTCGCGATAGTCCCCGCCATGCCTTGGGCGCAGCACGAGCCGTCCTATCGCGCGGTGCCGCGCTTGCTGCGATCGCTGCGCGAAAACGCGGAAATGACGCAACGTGAGCTGGGAGCGAAGCTGCGTAAGCCCCAGAGCTGGGTCCACAACTGCGAAACCGCCAATCGGCGGGTTGACATCGCGGAATTCGCGCTCTGGTGCCGAGCGTGCGGCGTCGATCCCCGGCGGGCATTCGCCGACCTCTTGCAGCAGCTTTGAGCAGGCTCAAGCCCTTGGGCGACGCGGCCCTGAGCAATATCTGGGCTTCAGCGGAATACCTCAAACGAACGTTTGATTGGTATGGGGCATACGCCCTACCATCCCGCCCATGTCCACCACCCCGGCCATCCGAACCGACACCCGCACCGCCCTGCTGGACTCCGCCGAGGCACTCTTCGCCGAGAAGGGCTATGCGACCGTCGGCATCCGCGAAATCGTCGAGCACGCCGGGGCGAACATCGCCAGCGTCACCTATCACTTCGGCGGCAAGGCCGACCTCTACCGCGAAGTCGTCCGCCGGGCGCTGCAGCGCAAGAGCACCGAGGAAGCGTGGTCGGTCCTCCAGCCCCCCCCCGGACCGCCGGCCCCCCCGATCGACGCCACCGAAGCGGCGCTGCGGCTGGCGCAGTTCATCCATCACTTCATGCAGCACCTGCTCATCAAGGAAGACTCGCACCAGCTCTGCGGCCTGATCCTGCACGAAGCCGCGGAGCCGACCGACGCGATCGCGTTCGTCGTCGAGAATTTCATGCGGCCGCACGAAGAACGACTGACGCGCACGATGGCGGTGCTGGCGCCGCGCGCCGAGCGGCAGGCGCTGTCGCTCATGGCGCAAAGCATCCTCGGCCAGATGCTTCACTATCGAACCTATCGCCCGTTTCTCGAACTGCTGACCAAGCGCGACCTGAGCGACGCCCGCCACGTGCGCGACATCGCGATGCACCTGGCGCGGTTCTCGCTTCGCGGCCTTTCCTGCCCGGCCGAGATCGTCGAAGCGGCGATATCGCAGGCATTCGATGAACGCACATCAGAAACGTCACCAGAGCAATGAACATGACTCGCACCAGCCCGTTTCGACGATTGCGCCTCGGCGCGACCGCGCTCACCGTCTGCCTCGGCGGCGCCTTGCAGGCGCACGCACAGGGGGGGGGTGGGAGGGAAGGGGGGCCGCCTCCGACACCGGTGTATGTCGATGCCGCACGTCTTGAGATGGTGCAGCAGCAGCGGATGATCACCGGGAACCTGCGCGCGCCCAGGCAGTCGAACCTTGCGACGCAGGAGGCGGGTCTGGTGCTCGAGGTGCTGGTGCGCGAAGGCGATGCGGTCAACGCCGGCGACGTGATCGCGCAGCTCGACAGCCGGCGGCTGGCGCTGCAGATCGCCCAGGCCGAGGCCGATGTGCTCGTGGAGCGCGCCACCGTGCTCGAGCGCGATGCGGAGTTGCTTCAGGAGACGCGCGATCTGGAGTTGATGCGCGACGCCTTCCAGCGGCACGCGGCGAACCCGAAGGAGCTGCGCGACGCCGAGGCCGCCCAGGCGATCGCCGCGGCGCGCAAGAACGCCGCTGAGCGCCGCGTGGAAGCGATCGAGGCGCTGATCGCGCTGTGGAAGGAGCGGTTCGCCGACACTGTCATCCGCGCGCCCTACAGCGGCACGGTGGTCGCCAAGCACGTCGATCCGGGCGAGTGGCTGGACGAGGGCCAGGCGGTGGTGGAGATCGTCGCGCTCGAAGCCGTCGAGGTGTGGCTGGAGGTGCCGCAGGAGCATCTCGCCGCGGTGCAAAGCGCGCAGCGCCCGATCGCGCTTCGCCTGGAAGCGACGCGGCAGATGTACGAAGCCACCGAGCAGCGCATCGTGCCGCTGATCGATCCCAAAGCGCGCACGTTCATGCTCATCGCGACGCTTCAGAACGCTGATCGTTCACTCGCGCCGGGCCAGTCGGTGGTCGCGTGGGTGCCGACGGAAGAGAAAAGCGAGCAACTGACGATTCCGAAGAACGCGGCGCTGCGCAACCAGGTCGGGTCGTTCGTCTATGTGGCGCGCGAGAGCGGCGAGGGCCAGTCGAAGCGCGCGCACGCTGTGCCCGTGCAGGTGCTGCCGTTGTTTCCCATCGGCGATCGATGGGTCATTCGCAGCGACCAGATTCGCGACGGCGAGATGGTGGTGGTCGAGGGCAACGAGCGCCTGCTGCCGATGAGCGTCATTCAGCCTCTGCCCGCGCCGTCCCCCGAGGATGTTGTCGAAGCCGCGGCCGCTTCAGACATGAACGACTCCACGATGAGCACAGGAACCGCCTCGCCATGAACTTCATCCGCTCGGTCGTGCAGCAGCCGGTGTCGGTCGCGGTGGGCGTGATTCTGATCGTCATGGCCGGTATTGTTGCGCTGCAGCGCATTCCCATTCAGCTCACGCCCAACGTCGAAGACACGATCATCGCCGTGACCACGACCTGGGAAGGCGCCAGCCCCGACGAAATCGAGCGCGAGATCATCGACGAGCAGGAGGAGAAGCTGCAGGGCCTGGCCAATCTGCGCGCGATGACCAGCGAAAGCCAGCAGGGCAGCGGGCGCATCCGCCTGGAATTCGTCGTCGGCACGGACAAGGACGCGGCGCTGCGCGAGGTCAGCGACAAGCTGCGCGAAGTGCCGGAATATCCCGAAAACACCGACGAACCGGTGATCGAAGCATCCGACCCGGAGAATCAGGACTACATCACCTGGATCATCTTCGGCACGACCGACGCCGATCTCGATCCGCGCACGCTCAACGACTTCGCGGAAGACAACATCAAGCCGGTGTTGGAGCGCGTCGAAGGCGTCAGCGAAGTGAACGTGCTGGGCGGCTTCGAGCGCGAAGCGCAGATTCGATTCGACCCGAATCGCCTGGCGCAGTACGGCATCACGCCGACGCAGCTCGTCGCCGCGATCCGAGAATCCAACCGCAACATCTCCGGCGGGCAGCTCGACGATTCCAAGTTCAACGTGCGCTTGCGCACCATCAGCCAGTACGAAACGGTGGATGACATCGAGCGGACGGTGGTGACATACACGGAGGCGGGGCCGGTGTACGTCGGCGACGTCGCCGACGCCGTCGAATCGTTCAAGGAGGCGACGACGTTCGTGCGCTCCAAGGGCCAGCCGGTGCTGGCGATCAACGCGCAGAAGGAAGTCGGCGCCAACGTGATGCAGGTGATGCAGGGCATCAAGGCCGAGATCAAGCGCCTCAACGAGCCCGGCGGCGTGCTGGACACCAAGGCCAGATCGCTCGGACTCGACGGCAACCTCACCCTGCGGCAGGTCTATGACCAGACCGTGTACATCGACGACGCGCTGGCGCTGGTCCGCGACAACATCTGGATCGGCGGCACGCTGGCGGTGCTCGTGCTGCTGCTGTTTCTGCGGTCGATTCGAACGGTCGCGATCATCGCGCTGGCGATTCCCATTTCGGTGGTCGGCGCGGTGGTGGCGATGGTGGCGATGGGGCGGACGATCAACGTCGTGAGCCTCGCCGGCATGGCTTTCGCGGTCGGCATGGTCGTCGATAACGCCATCGTCGTGCAGGAGAACATCTACCGCCACCTCGAAATGGGCAAGCGGCCGATGCGTGCGGCTTACGACGGCGCGCGCGAAGTGTGGGGCGCGGTCCTCGCCTCAACCCTCACCACCGTCTTTGTGTTCATTCCCATCCTGCTCATTCAGGAAGAAGCCGGCCAGCTCTTTCGCGACATCGCGCTGGCGATCTGCGCCGCCGTGGCGCTAAGCCTGCTGGTTTCGATCACGGTGATTCCCGCCTCGGCGGCGCGATTGCTCAAGCCGATCAAGCCGGTCGAACCTTCCGCCGCCCCGCGAAAGCGGCGCGGCGACGTGGCGCGCATCGTCGCCGCTCCGCTGACGGCGCTGCATCTCGTCGGCCGCTTCTTCAGCGCGGCGCCCGATCGCATCGGCCGGCTCATCTACCGGCTGTGCGGCAGCGTCGTGCTGCGGCTGGCGATCGTCGCGCTGCTGACGACGGCGTCGATCGCCGGCGCGCTGGCGCTCATGCCCCCGGCCGACTATCTGCCGACCGGAAACCGCAACCTTGTCTTCGGCCTGCTCATCCCCCCCCCCGGCTACAACCTCAACAAGCAGGTTTCGCTGGGCGAGCGGATCGAAAACACCGTGCGGCCGTTCTGGGAAATCGCCGACCTCCAGCCGGGCACGCCCGAATATGAAGCGAAGCAGCGCGAGCTGGCGCTGGTGCGGCCGTTCAACTTCATGACGGGCCAGCCGGGCGAGCCGCTGACGCCGCCGCCCTTGGAGAATTACTTTCTCGTGGGGCTCGAAGGCACGATGTTCCACGGCGGAATCAGCGCCGAACCCGAGAAAGTCGTCGATCTCATCCCGCTCTTCGCCGAGGCGACGAAAGCTGAAGTCGCGCCCGGCGTGCTGGCGTTTGCGTTCCAGGTTCCGCTTTTTCGACTGGGCGGTTCGACGGGATCAGCCATCAAGATCAACTTCGCCGGCGACGACCTCGACCGCGTCTCCGCCGCCGCGTCGCTGGTGCAGGGCGAGCTGATCGCCAAGTACCAGGCGTTCTCGGTGCAGCCAAGCCCGAGCAACTACAACATCTACGGGCCGGAATTGCAGCTTCTGCCCAACAAGCGCCAGCTCGCCGATCTGGGCCTGACGCCCGCGGACCTGGGCCTCTTCGCGCAGGCGGTCGGCGACGGCGCGATCATCGGCGAATATCGCCTGGCCAGCGACACCATCGACCTCAAGCTCATCGCGCAGGACGCCGTCGATCGTGAATCGATCGTCGGCCTTGAAGACACGCCGGTCGCCACGCCCAGCGGCCACGTCGTGCCGATGTCGAGCCTGGCGCAGTTCGCGTGGGTGACGAGCCCGCCGCAGATCAATCACGTCGGGCGCCAACGCAGCGTGACGCTGCTCTTCACGCCGCCGATGGGCACGCCGCTGGAAGCGGCCGTGGCGGACGTCGAGTCGATCCTGGCAAGCCATCGCGCCGCCGGCCGCATCGGGCCCGAAATCGGCACGAGCTTCTCCGGCTCGGCGAGCAAACTGCAATCGGTGATGACCGCGCTGCTGGGCGACGGCACGATCCTGGGCCTGCTGCAGAGCTCGCTGTTTCTCGCGCTCGTCGTCGTCTATCTGCTCATGTGCGCGCTGTTTCAGAGTTTTCTGCGGCCGCTGGTGATCATGTTCAGCGTGCCGCTGGCGATCGTCGGCGGCTTCCTCGCGCTCTTCGCGGTGTTCATCTGGAGCCTCAGCGACCGCTACATGCCCATGCAGTCGATGGACGTGCTGACGATGCTGGGCTTCGTGATTCTCATCGGCATCGTGGTGAACAACGCGATCCTGATCGTGCATCAGGCCATGAACTTCATGCGCGGCGATCCCGAAGCGGGCGAAGGACTGAGCGAGCCGATGCAGCCGCGGCGGGCGATCGCCGAGTCGGTCAAGAGCCGCGTGCGCCCGATCTTCATGAGCACGCTGACCAGCGTCGGCGGCATGCTGCCGCTGGTGCTCATGCCCGGCTCCGGATCAGAGCTGTATCGCGGCCTCGGCGCGGTGGTTGTCGGCGGACTGCTCCTCTCCACGGTCTTCACCATCCTGCTCGTACCGCTGCTTTTCAGTCTCGTCACCGACGCCCAGCAGGCGCTGGGACGATTGCCCGAGGCGAGACTCCGCGAAGAACGCGAACGCGAGCGAGAACGGGAACCTTCAACGATGCGCCCAGCGGTCGGCGGCGGTGTCGCCGCCGGCGCCGCGGCGCGATCATTCGACTAGAACCGTTTCATGGCGGGCGCCGAGGTCTGAGCGAGTCGCCGCGGCGACGAGCGAAGGCCGCGAGGTCTTTGCCGGCGCGGACCGCGCGATTGCCTGCCCTGCGTGGCCTTCCTCGAAGACTCGTTAGACCACGGCACCCAACGCCACGAATGAGCTGCAGCGGCCCTCGGCAGCGTCAATTCTCCGTTCGGATCGGGTCAGGATGTCAAGAATCGGTGGACAGCCTGCCGATTCGGGGCATATTGAAGCCCGGCGATGCCTGTCGCATCCCGCCTTCGAACCGTCGCGCCCTCACGATGCCAGGTCTGATAACACAACCCCAGCTTGCCACGCAGTCCGGCGTCCTGCCGTATCGGTTGCGCCGCGCGCAGCTGGAAGTGCTGCTGGTGACGAACACTGGCGGGCGGCGATGGCTGGTGCCCAAGGGCAACATCGAGCCGCATCTGAGCGCCCGGCAATCGGCGCTGAAGGAAGCCTGGGAAGAGGCCGGCGTCGATGGGCACGTCGATCTTCAGCCGCTCGGCTGCGTGTGCATCGGCAAGAAGAAGCGCCGCCGCGTCGTGTGCATCTATCCCATGCGCGTCACGGTCGAACACGCGACGTGGAAGGAAATGCATCACCGCCGCCGGCGATGGGCAGGCATCGATGAAGCGATCGAGCTCGTTCGCGGCGATGGTCTGCGCGAGTGCCTGCGCGCGCTCGTCGAATTCGCCGCGCCGATTCGTCTCGCAGCGTGATCGGGCGACTCGGCACTCACTTCACGGACACGATCCAAAACCGGCGAGCACCGCGAGCACGTCCGAGATGCTCACCTGCCCATCCCCGCCCGGCGGCGCGACGTCCTGCGGACACAGCGAGCACGGCAGACCGAACGTCGAGAGCACGGTGACGACATCGACGATCGTGACCTGATCGTCGCCGTTGACATCCGCGGGGCATGGTTCGAAACTCAGCAGCACGGTCAGCGAGCCGCCGGTGACGTTGTCGTCGGCGTTGGCCGTGATGAGGTCGGCGATGCCGTTGCCGTCGAAATCGCCCGTGCCGAGAAACACCGGATCGGCGTCGATCGACACGTTGATCGGCGTCGCCGATTGCAGGGTCTCGCCAAGGTTGATGCGATTGACGAACAGTCGCAGCGACGGGCCGATGCCCGGCAGAGACGCGACGATCGCGACGTCCGGATCGGCGTCGAGATCGACGCTCGCCGCGGCGACGGCGAAGCACTCATCGCCGACCGGCACGGCGATCGCGGTGTCGAACACCATTCCTCCCTGGTTGAAGATGATGGAAATCTGCCCGTCGTCGCGGTCGGCCGAGAGAATGTCCGGGTTGTTGTCGTTGTCGAGGTCTGCGATGGCGAGATCGACGGGCGAGTCGCCGACGTCGAAGCTGGGCAGCGCGACGAAGCTGATGCCGCCGCGCTGGCGAGCCACGGAATCGTTGCGGATCGCCGTGACTCTCGCAGCGCCGCGGCTGGCGACGACCACATCGAGGTCCTTGTCGCCGTCGAGGTCTTCCGGTTCGATCGAGTCGGGCACTGCGGGGACGCTGATCGCGCCGGGCAACTGCGTAAAGTCGCCGCCGCGCTGCAGGGTTGAAACGTTCTCGAAAATGATCACGGTGTCGTCGCCGGCGTTGCAGACGACCAGCTCGTCCAACCCGTCGTGGTTGAGGTCGATCGCCGTAATGCCGCGGGGCTGGTCAAGACCCGTGATTTCATTGGTCGCGACGAAGTTCGCCAGGTCGTCGCCAGTATTCAGCAAAATGCTGATCGTGTTGTCGCCGGTGTTCGTGACGGCGATGTCCGCGTAATCGTCATTGTCCAGGAATCCGATCGTGACGAAACTCGGATCGGCGCCAACGGTGATCGGATTCTTCGGCAGGAATTCATCCCAGTCGCCGCCCGTCACGCCCTGGTTGACGAACACTTGAATGCGGCCATCGACGGCGGGATTGGCGTCGGGAATCACGACGACGACGTCCGGCGATTGCGCCGACGGGCCGCGCGAGCGGCCGGGCGTGCTCAGGTCGAGGTTTCCAAGCGCGTGCTTGACCGGCTGACCGGCGGCGTCGAATTCGAACTCCTCCGACGGCACGACCTCGCACTCGTCCGGCACGCCGGAGCCGTTGGCGTCGTCGCTGAACGCGCTGGCGATGTCGCACTCATCGGGAATGCCGTTGGAGTTGCAGTCGAAGCTGAAGCCGGAGGCGAGATCGCACTCATCGGGGACGCCGTTGTTGTTGCAGTCTTCGCTCGTGCCCAGAGCGATGTCGAACGCGTCAGGAGTGCCGGTTTCGTTGCAGTCCGAACCGTCAGCGCAATAGGAGAAGTGGAAGCCGGAGGGCGTCCCGACAATCGGGGTCGCCCCGTCCATGCCCCAAATGGCGCCAGTCGCGATGGACGAAAAATTGCCGCCGCCTGCGCCGGTTGCGAAATACGGGTGGTTGGTGTCGTCAATCTCCGTGAAGGAGAACCAGATGCCATGATTGCCGTCAGCCTCGGCCAGTTTCAGCGGCGACGCGCTGAGGTCCAGGTCCCATCGCTCGACATCCAGTCCGAAAGACTGACCTTCGATCGACCTCGCGGCGTCGGTTCCGATCACGAAGTCGTGGCTGAAAATCGCGACGGCCATGGAGGGGTCGAGACCCTGGATCGTGCCATTGCCGTCGTCGAGGTCATAAACGCGCATTCGCAGGGTTGTCAGATTGCTCGGCACATTCGTGCCATTGGTGGGATCGAGCCAGCGGACGGTGACGCCGGAGATCTCGCCGCCTGCGCACAGGAGCATGTCCTCCATCCAACCCAGCGTGCCGTTGTTGTACCCGGCATTGGGCCGGCTGCCGTTGACGCCGTCGTGGTCGCCGTTGCCTGCGAGCATGCTCGGGCAACCGAGATTGGAGGGAAGCGTCGGCGGGCAGGTGATCGTGTTCTGACTGATGTCGAGCCGGAATGGGCCGGGCTGCTCGATTCCGCCTTTGCTGGTGCCGCTCGAAGCCACACAGATGAAGTACTCGGCGCTGTCAACGAGGCCGCCGACATCGATGCGCGAGTACCACGTCGGGCCGGCGCATTCGTCCTCGCCACAAGCGACTTCGGTCAGCTTTC
>CAZLDF010000156.1:0-4628 GCA_964558095.1 uncultured Isosphaeraceae bacterium
GATAGTGCGCTGCGAGTTGGTCGGCGACGAAGTTCCCGCCGTTCAACACCGCTTCGCCGAAGCGGCCCGAAAGATTGGGCGCCGGGCGATTCTCGTTTGGAATGCGGTTTGTTGACGTCTTCATCGCAGCACCCCCTCGATCGAATGTGCACGGGCGGCGGCGCGCGGCGACGACGCCTCGCCCTGAATCGCCCGCCACGCCGACAACGCCAGACTCTCCGGTAGTTCAACGTCATCGAAACGCAGTTGCTCGCCCGCGGCGATCGCGCGCTTCACGATCGCGTCCGACACCAGCCCAATGGGCAGGTGATCGGGAAGGCCGGCGATGCGCACAGCCTCACCACGAAGTTCGAAGCTCCCGATGCCGCGGCGGATGATTTGGCAGGGCCCGAGGTCGCGCTTGGCGATGGCGGCGACGCTGAAGACAGGCTGCGGCGAATTCGTGAGCAGGGGGGGGCCGCCTGCAACAACGCGCCGGATCGTCTTGACAATCTCCAGATGGCAAAGATGGAAGTTCTGCACGAGCACGTAGTGCGGTCCGGGGCCGAGTTTGAGGTACTCCAGCGCCGCCTGTTGCCGCGGATCGTGCGCACAGGCGACGAAGATTCCGGCGGGCGCCTTGGGCGCGAGGACGTAGTCGGCGATCGGCCGACCGAGTTGGGCGGCTTCGCTTGCGAGCACTTGGCCGCCTTCTTCGAGTGTTTCGCATTGCGGGCCAAGCATGCCGTCGCGGATCATCGTCGCGCCAAGGCCGTTGGCGACGAGCGCCTGTTCGATCTGCATTTTCGTGCCGTCGGTCGCGGCCGTGACTTGTTCGAGGCTCAGCCCCTGCTTTCGTGCCCAGAACTGCATCTGCTCAAGGGGGGGGTTCGGATGGTAGTAGCCCTTGCGGTTGCCATAGACAAGGACATCGAAACCCATGTCGCGCGCGTCTTCGGCGAGCGCCGCGAGCGAGCCCGGCTGGTCGCCGTGCGCTTCGGTGAGCATGGCGGCCGCGCCGTCAGACTCGCGACGGACGAAATACGAGCCGCAGGTGACGTGAAACTCGGCGTCCATGGTGACGACGGGCCGGCCGGCGCGAAGGGCCGCATCGACGACGTTCGCCGCGTGCAGCACGTCACCGCTGCATTCGACGACGAGGTCGCAGCAGTCGATCAATTCGTCGATCGAGTTGGTCAGCAGTTCGCGGCGCGGAAAGTCGGCGCAATCGCTGAGGCGGCGGCGCGTGAGCACGCGCGATACTTCCAGCCAGGGGGCTCGCTCCAGCGCCGTCACGAGGCCGCGGGCGATGAAGCCCGTGCCGGCGACGCCGACCTTCACTGTGCGGTCCATGTCCATCGTGCGTGCGAGCGTGAGGCATGAACGACCGATAACTCGGCGCAGGCGCTGATGATCCCGGAACTCGTCGATGCGCAGCCGCTGCGCCAAGCTGTATCGACGAGAAGCGCCGCGTGATTCACAGCGTGCTGCGAGCCTCTTCGCATCTCCGCGAATATCGGTCCGGGCCCTGCCGATGAGATTTTCGCTGCGCCGTGCGATCGCGTGGCCTTCCTTGAAGACTCGTCAGACCACGGCACCCGTGCGTGGCCTTCCTCGAAGACCCGTCAGACCACAGCACCCGTGCGTGGCCTTCCTCGAAGACCCGTCAGACCACGGCACCCGTGCGTGGCCTTCCTCGAAGACTCGTCAGACCACGGCACCCGCTTGTCCGTGCCACCCGAAGACCGAGCATGAAAGTCCTGCTCATTCACGAACACGGTCGAACGCACGGCGGGGGCGCGGTCACCGCGATGCACCGCCTGCACGCGGGCCTGCGCGCGCGCGGCGTCGAGTCGATCATCGCCTGCCGCAACCGCGCGATCGACTCGCCCGACATCGTGGAATTGCCCGCCGCTCCACGAGTCGAGAAACTGCTGGGCAAGCTGACGTGGCGCATCGGCCTCAACGAGGTCAATTGCGTCAGCACGTTCAAGCTGAGAGACTTTCGGCCGTTCCTCGACGCCGACGTCGTCAACATCCACGGCTGGCACACCAACTATTTCAACTATCTCGCGCTGCCGGCGCTCGCCCGCCGCAAGCCCATCGTCGGCACGATGCACGACATGTGGAACATCACCGGCCACTGCTCGCAGTGCTACGACTGCGAGCGCTGGAAGATCGGCTGCGGCCAATGCCCCTATCCCGAAACGTTCCCGCCCATCGGGCGCGACGCGACCGCGTGGGAATGGAAGCTCAAAAAGCGCGTCTATGACAAGTCGAACATCACCTTCGTCGCGCCCAGCCGTTGGCTGGTTGATCTTTCGAAGCAGGGCGGCCTGTTGCGCGATCACGATGTGCGGCAGATTCCCAATCCGGTCGATACGACGATCTACGCGCCGCGCGACCGCGACGCGGCTCGCGCCGAGCTTGGCCTGCCGCTCGACAAGCACATCATCTTCTTCGTGTCGGTCGCGATTAACAGCCGCGGCAAGGGCGGCGACCTGATGCTCGCGGCGCTCAACCAGCTCCCGCGGCACATCCGCGACAACACCATGCTCCTGCTTCTGGGCGAGCGCGGCGAAGAGTTCGCGGCGGCTTGCGGCCTGCCCGCCGCGCCGATGGGTTACGTGCACGAAGACGAGCGCAAAGCACTCATGTACGCCGCCGCCGACGTGCTTGTGCAGCCCAGCCGCGCTGAGAATCAAAGCCTTGTCATCCTCGAAGCGATGTCCTGCGGCGTGCCGGTCGTCGCGTTCGACGTCGGCGGAACGAGCGAAATCGTCAGCGCCGGGCCCGGCGGCATCCTCGCTGATCGTGAGAACGTCGAGCAGCTTTCACGCGGAATCGCGACGATCCTGAGCGACCAGGCGGTCGGGAGGCGACTGGGCGCCGCCGGACGCCGGTCGGTCATCGAGAACTACTCGCTCGACCTGCACTGCCGGCGATACATCGAGCTGTTCGAGGAAAAGATCGCCGCGCAGAAGTCACATCGCGCCGCGGCGTAAGGCGCGTCGGACCGTTGACCCGGACCTTCGCGGACTCAGGTCCGGCGTCGCCCCGTCAACAGATTGCTGACGCCCCGGATCGTAACATTCCCGCTACGATGATTGCACAGCGTCAATCGGAGCCATCATCATGCCCAGCACTTCCACCTATCCCCAGGCCGTCATCAGCACCAACCACGGCGACATGACCGTCGAGCTGTGGGACGACGTCGCGCCCAAACACGTCGAGAACTTCCTCAAGCTCGGGCGCACCGGATTCTACAACGACCTCACGTTCCATCGCATCATCAAGAACTTCGTCGTTCAGGGCGGCTGCCCCAAAGGCACCGGCACCGGCGGGCCGGGATGGAACGTCAACGCCGAGTTCAACGACCGCAAGCACGACAAGGGCGTGCTGTCGATGGCGCGATCCAACGATCCCAACTCCGCCGGCAGCCAGTTCTTCCTGTGCCTTGGCCGCGAGCATTGCAAGCATCTCGACGGCAAGTACACCGGGTTCGGCAAGATCATCAAGGGCCTCGACGTGCTCGACAAACTCGGCTCGACGCCCACCGACGCGCAGGATCGGCCGACGCAGAAGCTCGAACTCAAGAGTGTGCGTCCGATAGAAGCGGCCTGAAGGCACCCTGACGCTTCGCGTCGGGAGTCTTCGGATTAGAACCCATCCGATCGCCGTAGAGGGATTTGACCTCAGCGGGCGACAGACCGGCCGCGATCGCGTCGAAAACATGAAGGTGACCGCCACTCGCGTCGCCATGCCGGACTGCTCGCGCGTTCGATCGGGCCACTCGACGGCATCGACGGGCATGACAGCCGAATTCGCATCGCGCGGCGTCATCGTCCTCGGCGTATTTCGCAGCGGCACGTCGCTGCTGTGCCAGGTCTTGCATGAACTGGGCGCGGATTTCGGGCCTGTTCACGAACTCGGGCGCGCCGATCGATACAACCCCGGCGGCTATTTCGAGCGCGTCGACCTCGTCCACGCGAACAACCTGCTGATGGAATCCGCCGGGCGAAGTCTCGCCGATCCGGGCGACGCCGCGACGCTGGCGGACGATGCGGACGCGCGATCGCTCGATGCAGCATCGTTGCGATTCGCCGGTGAAACGCCATCGCGCTGGGCCTTGAAAGACCCTCGATTCTGCATCACGTTGTCGGCGTGGATTCGGTTCGGCGCGATCAATGCCCAGGGGCTTCGCGTCATCCGCGTGCGACGCGACGTTGACGACATTGTCCGCAGCGCGCTGAAATATCCCGGCGTCAACTGTCATTTCGAGCACGATGCGGATCGCATTCGACGCGGCGTGCAAGCCTACGACGCAGCCGCGGACTGGCAGGTTCGAACGCTGAGCCTGCCGGCGCTGCACGTCGAGTATGACTTGCTTCGCGATGATGCTCAGCGAATTGTCAAGGACATTGCTGCGTTTCTCGAATGCGACGTTCCCGCCGCAACCATTCGACGGGCGACGGCATGCGTCGGGCGCACGCGGGCGCGACGCCGGTACTTCGTTCGACGCTTGCGCGAGAAGATCGCCGCGCGGTTGCGATTGTCACGGTGACCGTCGCACTTGCGCAGACCGCCCTCACCCCTGACCCCATTCCCTTGCCACGGCGAGTCTTCGACAAGGGGAGAGGGAGCGGATT
>CAZLDF010000157.1:0-5662 GCA_964558095.1 uncultured Isosphaeraceae bacterium
CCTGGCGATCTTCGAGTACATCGAGGTGTTCTACAACCGCCAGCGGATTCACAGCAGCATCGGCTACGTCAGCCCCGAACAGTTCGAGGCGAGCCGAAGTTGATATATTCACCCCGTCCACCGTGCGTGGGCAAGTTCAAACAGCGTCGTCAGCGTCGTCGATTCGATGTACGCGATTGGTCCGTGGGTCTCGATGTCCACGGTCTCCATCCGACCGTTGATCTTCATCACCACTTTCTTCCGCAGGTACCTCGACGAGATCAGTTCGCGCAGCGCTCTGGTCGCGTTCGCCTGCTCATCATCCTGCCGTCGCGCTCGCTCACCGGCGAGCACCCACCGGTGTATCAGCGCACCGGGGCGCATGTAATACAGCGACTGGGCAGTGAAGTCCGTGCAACGCTCCATTGCCTCGTGGGGAAAGAGCAGGGACGTGTGATCGATCGCATGACTCTTACCGGTGGATGACAGCCCTTGGATGATCGCGGCCAAGGGCTTATCCAGAAGTCGAGATGAGCCCACAACATATAGGGACAGCGCCAGCGTCAATTCACCCACAACGCCGATCAGCTGTACATCCTCTAGGATGCAGTTAACAAGCGCGGGATTGGCGAGCAGATCCTCGGCCTGCCGAATCGCTTCGCCGGGCATCTCGGCCAATCGCTGCTGGACTTCATCGTCATATTCGGCGAGGAGGTCGTCTCGGGAACGGGGCTCGTCATCGTCCCTGTCAGTGTCCGCTGACGGCGCGGAAACGAGGGCGACGAGTTGCTTGTCGATGTCCTCGATATGTAAACGCGGTTCTTTGTCCGCCAACGACTGGGCGAACTCGATCCGCTTCTGGCTGGATGCGGGATCGAAGCTGGTCGCATACGTCGACCATCCACACGCCGCTGCGATTGTCCATCGTGATGTCGAGCGGCCGCAGCTTGAAGAGTTCGCCGCCGCGAGCGCCGCTATTGACCTGCAGCGTGATCAGCGCGTTGACCTGTCGATTGAGAAACGGTCTTATCGCCTCGACGTACTCCAGCGAGACCGGTCCGACGGGCGTACTCTCACGCGCGGTGGTGCGGCCGCGGCGGAGCGCCGGCACGGTCTTGAGCTGCTGGTACTGCGAAGCGGGAAGGAGCTCGTGCGAGGCGGCCCATTTGAACATCGCGCAGATGCGGTGGATCTGGCCGTTGACGTGCTGCCGAGTCCAGCGGGTGCGCGGGTGCTCGCCGTCCGAGTCACCTCGCACCATGTCATCGCGGAACAAGCGGAGCTTGTTGGGACCGAACTCGATCGCCGGGACGCTGCCGCAGAGCTTGCGAAGGACGCGCAGGGCGGAACGGATGTTGGCGGCTTCCGATGGCGAGTAGTACACGGTCACGTGCCGCCAGTAGTCGCGCATCACTTCGTTGATGGTGAAAGGAGCGGCAGCGGCCCCGCGTTCGCCGCGAGCGCTGATCGGTCGAGGCAGGCGCCGGCCGCCCGCCTCCCATTCGCCGACGAGTCGGTGGTAGCGTTCATGGCTCTCGGGGCTGCCATAGGGTCCAAGCCAGTAGTCGCGGCGCTTTCGCGTGTGCGAGTCGGTGAGCGTGACGAGGGCCTGGTCGTAACCATCGCGCTTTCGATACGCCGGCGGCTTGCCAGGACGCTTCTGAGAGCGATTCGTCGATGATTCAGCACACCGTTTGGGAGGGGATTCGAGCATGGTGCGGGCTCCTGCATGCACTTGCGCGGTGTAACACCGCGCGACGTTGCGTGTCAGGCCGCACCGCCTCGAGAGCGGGTGTTCGCGCAACTGGCGAACTCGGCGTGGTTTATGGAAAGTGGAGCTGATCGGGATCGAACCGACGACCTCTTGCATGCCATGCAAGCGCTCTCCCAGCTGAGCTACAGCCCCGACGGGTTCGCACCGGCGCCGCTGGGCGGCCCGATGAGGAACGAAAGTGTACCCGCAAGATTCGAGCGTTCAACTCTCATGGGAGGCATCCGATTCGCGACTCAAGCCGGCCGAGCCGCCACCGATCAGTCGGCGGGCGGTGCCGGGGGCGGCCATGCCGCGAGGCATCGCTCGAGTTCGCCGATCAGCGGCGGTAGGTATTCGGTCATCGTTCGCCACACAATCGCCGTGTCGATCGTGTCGTAACCATGAATCATGCGGTTGCGCATCGCGCGGATGTTCCGCCATTCGATGCCGGTCAAACGCTGGGTAGTCGCGGCGCTGACTTTCGTTGACGCTTCGCCGATGATTTCGATTGACTTGACGACCGCAAGCACGCGCACTTCGTCGGCTTCCAATGTTGTCTGCGTCAACCCCTGGACGATGCGCACGGCGCGATGTGCGGATTCCAGCATGTGCGTGAGGCGGACTCGGTCTTCCTCGAGCACGTCACATGGGTCACGCGGCATGGAGTGGCCTCGCCGTGGCGATCACCTTGTCGCGGAAGTATCGGGAAAGCTCCCGCGGCGTTCTGAGATCGACTTTGCGCCCGATCAGTTCGCCAAGGTCCGCCTCCATGCCGGCGATGCTGAACAGAGTCGGCGTGCGGTGCGGAAGAAACTCCACGAGCACGTCCACGTCGCTGTCGGGAAGGAAATCATCCCGCAATATGCTCCCAAAGAGCGAGAGTCGAGAGATGCCGTTTCGCCGGCAGAAATCGGCGATCTGGTCTTTCGGGTAGTTGACGCCGTTGATGACCATGCGGTCCATTCTATTCCATGGGAAGTCGCGCTTCGCTTGCCGCCGGCGCCGGCCGCGGGTTCTCGATGTGCCGCTCGAAGAATTCGATGATGCGGTTGAGCCGGTCCATGCGGCGGGTCGGGTCGCCGGAGCGCGACAGTTCGTGCCCTTCGTCGGGATAGCGAACATACTCCACCGGCTTGTTCAGTTCCTTCAGCGCTCGATACATCATCTCCGACTGTGAAACGCCCGTGCGCAGGTCGCGACTGGAGTGCATGATCAGCAGCGGCGTGCGGATGCGGTTGACATAGGTGAACGGGCTCTCCCGCGCGAGGATGGGCTTGATGCGCGCGTCCCACGGCAGGCCGCCCATCATCCACTCGACAAGCTGCCAGGCGTTGCCTTCGCCGAAGAACGTTTCGAGGTCATACACGCCTCGCTGGGCGACGGCGGCCTTGAAGCGGTGGTCGTTGCCGACGATGTACGCGGCGAGGTAGCCGCCGTAGCTTCCGCCGGTGACGACGAGGCGATCGGAATCGGCCCATTCATTGAGAAGCGCATGGTCGAGCGCTGCGAGCACGTCGCCCGCGGGCCCTTCACCCCAGTTCTGGTAGTTGGCGCGCTGGAAGTCGTAGCCGTAACCGCCCGAGCCGCGCGGGTTGGCGAAGACCACGCCGTAGCCCCAGCTCGCGAGAAGCTGGAATTCGTGCCACATGCTGGATTCGCCGGTCCCCCACATCGCGCTCGGCCCGCCGTGGATTTCGAGCACGACGGGATACTTTTTGCCGGGCTCGATGTTCGTCGGCGGCATGATCCAATACTGCACTTTGACTCCATCGGGACGCGTGATCCGCTTCATCTGCGGCATGGAGAGTCGCTTGTGCACGATCCACGGATTGCAGTCCATGAGCAGCCAGTCGCGGTCGCCGCTGCGTGCGCGCAGCTCGCACGGATTGGCCGGCGTGGTCGCTACATAGACGACGACGTGGCCGCCGGCGTCGAACTGCTGCACGCCGATGGGCCAGCCGTCGTGTTCGCGAATGACGTCCGCCGGTTCGAGCAGACCGGGATTGATCCGCAGCAGGGGAAATCCGCCCGCGTCGGCCGTGGTGAACAGCAGCGAGCCGCCGTCGCCGAACCAGCGGAAGTCCAGCACGTCGCGATCGAACGCGGGTCGATCTGTGAGCCAGAGGATTTGCGCCGAACCCTCGCCCCCCCCCTCGGCGCCCCCCTCGGCGCCCCCTTCGGCCCCCCCCTCGGCTCCCTCAGGCGCCTCGCCTCTCCCGTCCCCCGCAATGCTGACGACGCCAAGTCGCTGCAAGCCATATCCGGGATCGTCGAAGTTCTGGCCGAGCAGCGCCAGCGTCGAGCCGTCGTTGCTCGGCACCGGCCGCGCCAGCGTCATGCGGCCGTCCTGGGCGACGACGCGCGCTTTCCAACTGTCGATGTCGAGCATTTCGATGACGGAGGGTTGCCTGCGGTCGATGTGCACGCGAGCGTCGGCGGGGCGTCGATAGACGACGCCGCGCCCGTCGGGGGTGATGCGCGCTTCATCGTGATTGAAGAACGATCGCGTCAACTGAAGAGGCTGGCGCTGCTCGCCGCGTTCATCGGGCTCGACATCGACGAGAAAGAGCTGCGTGAACTTGAACGCTTCGCGCAGGCCGAGTTCCTCCTGGAAGTTCAGGCCGTTGAATACGCTCGGGTCGTTGGAATCTGCGTTGTGTTCGAGCCAGGCGCGGACTTCATCGCGCGTGCCGTCGGGGCGGGGCGCGGCGCTTTTGCGCACGTCGTTCCAGTCACGCCGCGGCCGGTCCATCGACCACTGCGGCCAGCCGGGCAGTTCGGACATCGGCAGCGCGGAGGACACCAACAAACGGCGGCCGTCGGGCGACCATTGCGGCTGCCCGACCACGCCGTGCTCGAGATTCGTCACCTGCCGCGCTTCCCCGCCCCCCCCTCGCAGCGGCATCACCCAAACCTGCGCGCTCGAATCATTGTCGTCCTTATCATCGTCAGCTTCCGACGCGCGCAGGAACGCGACGTAGTCCGCCCGCGGCGAAAGGGCCGGCGCGCTGTCGTTGCGGGAGCCGAACGTCAACTGCGTCGCGGTCGCGCCGTCGCGGAGCAGATCGATCACAAACAAGTGCGATCGGTAGGCGAATGCTCGCGCGGCGTGCGGCCGGGGGTCTGCGTCGTCTGGTTCGCCGCGATCGTCATCGACGCGCGCGGCGATGGATTGCACGGCGAACACCGCCTTCGAGCCGTCACGCGCCACGTCGATCGCCGTGACGCGGCGCAGCTTGAGCAGATCGGTCGTGACGATCGGCTCGATTCCGCTTTGCGCCAGCGCGCTCGGCGTCGCCGTCGCTGCGGCGGCGAGGAGGGCGACGACGACCAATGCGGCGATCACTGCGATGCGTTTCACGTGGCGCTCCTCCGTCATGCACGCGGGTCGATGCACCGCCCCCCCACCGCGGGGCCAGTTTACACGCGGAACCCGCGCGCGTCATCGATTCAATCGATTCATGGGAGCTTCGAGTCAACGTGGGCGAATTGCACGCCGCTATCGCATCGTTGGCCATCGAGGCCAACGATGCGATCACAGGCGAGACGCCTGTGCCACTGACTCAAGCAACGCCTGTGCCCACTGACTCAAGAAGAACTCTACAGCGCGGAGTCGATCGCGGACTCGAACTGGTCCTTGGGCGTCAGGCCGACGAATTTCTTCGCCACCTTGCCGTTCTTGAAGAGCAGCACCGTCGGGATCGCCTGGATGCCGTACTTGAGCGACACGTCGCGGTTCTCGTCCGTGTTCACTTTGCCCACCTTCGCCCGGCCGTGGTAGTCGCGCGCCAGCTCGTCGATCGTCGGCGAAAGCATGCGGCAGGGCTGGCACCATTCGGCCCAGAAATCGACCAGCACCGGCTGATCGCTCTGGAGCACCTGGCTTTCGAAGGTGGTGTCGGTCAGTTCAAGACTGGTTTCAGAAGCCAT
>CAZLDF010000158.1:0-4393 GCA_964558095.1 uncultured Isosphaeraceae bacterium
AGCTCGCTGACCTGCGAGACGGTCAGGTGCCTGGCGTCGGCGACGGAGTCGAACAGCTTGCGCTCCCGCCGGGCGGGTTTCGCTCCGCGTTCCCCGCCCGCGGCCTTTTCGGGATCGAATGGCAGTCGAGTCACGACGCAATCATAAGAGAAGGAAACCACTGAGACACGGAGACACGGAGAGTGTTTATGATCTGGTGATTTGGTGTATTGGTGACTTTCGCAACAATCTCTATCGCTGCCCTGTCGTTCCGTCGCAATTCACCGGCCGGCTTGGAGGTCCGAGTTTAGCAGGGTGGCCGTTGAACTCCTGACAGGCTCCCCGCTTCGTGTCTACGTGACTCCGTGGTTTTCCTCGCTCGAATGCCGATCCAGCAAACCATCACGCTCCTGACGCCGGTCGAGGCGCTGCCTGAGGTGGGCCCGACGCGGGGCCGCGCGCTGCGCCGGCTTGGCCTGCGCTGCGTCGCCGACCTGATTCTGCACCTGCCCCACCGGTACGTCCACCAGCATTCCGAAGACACGATCGCCAACGCCTCGATCACGCTCGGCCCGCGCCACGGCGACAGCGCCAACATCGCGGCCCGAGGAGAGGTCGGCCCGATCCGCTTCTCCCGCGCGAAGAAGCCGCGCTTCGAAACCACGCTTTTCGACGGCACGGGCACCATCAAGCTCACCTGGTTCAACGCCGCGTGGATGCGACACAAGATTCACCCGGGCATGATGATCCTCGTGCGCGGCCGTGCTGAGCGCTACGGCGACTACATCGAGATGACCAACCCGCAGTGGGAGTTGATCAAGCCCGGCGTCGAGCCGCCGGCGGAGCACGCTGAACGCTTCGCGCCGATCTATCCAGCAGGCGAGGAACTTTCATCGAACGTCATCGAACGCCTGATTGATTCGATCCTCGACGAGGCGCTGGCGCAGCTTCCGGATCACCTGACGGACGAATATCGCAGAAAGCTGGCGCTGCCCGGCCTTGCTGAGTCGTACGGGCGCATGCATCGGCCGAAGGATGAGGAAGACCTCGCGGGCGCACGGCGCCGCCTGGCGTTCGATGAACTGCTCTTTCTTCAGCTTGCGGTGATGATGAAGCGTCATCATCGGCGCGCCATGCTCAAGGCGCCGAGGCTGAAGTTCACCGACGCCATCGACGCCCACATTCGCAAGCGACTGCCGTTCGTCTTCACCGACAGTCAGAATCACGTCATCGGCGAGATCGTGCCTGACCTGCGGCGTGAAGCGCCGATGAACCGGCTGCTGCAGGGCGACGTCGGCGCGGGCAAGACGGTGGTGGCGCTGTATGCGGCGCTGATGGCGGTCGCGTCGGGGCACCAGGCGGCGGTGATGGCGCCGACGGAGCTGCTCGCCGAGCAGCACATGGACAGCATCTGCGACATCCTCCGCGGCTCGCGCGTCGCCATCGATCTGCTGACCGGCTCGCTCAAGCCCGCGCAGCGCAGCGCGGTGCTCAAGCGCATCGAATCGGGCGAAACCGATCTCGTCATCGGCACGCACGCGCTGCTGACCGAGACGGTCAACTTGAAGTCGCTCGCCGTCGCCGTCATCGACGAGCAGCACCGCTTCGGCGTGCACCAGCGGGCGACGCTGCGCGCCAAGTCCAACGACGCGAAGACCACGCCGCACGTGCTCGTCATGACCGCGACCCCCATTCCGCGCACGCTGTCGCTGACGCTCTTCGGCGACCTCGATTCGTCCATCATTCGCTTTCTTCCCCCGGGGCGCCAGCCGATCATGACCATGCACTTCACGCAAGCGCGGCGACACGAGGCCTACGAGCGCGTCGCCAGCCGCCTGCGAAACAAGGAACAGGCGTACATCGTCGTGCCGTTGATCGACGAATCTGAATCCGGGCTGACCGATCTCACGACGCATCTGGACCGCCTTCAGACGGGCCCGCTAAGTCAATTCCAACTCGCGTCCATGCATGGGCGGCTCAATCACGAGGATCGCGAGCGCATCATGAACCGGTTCCGCAAGGGGGGGGGCGAGGGGGGGATCGATGCGCTGGTCGCGACCACCGTGATCGAAGTCGGCGTCGATGTGCCCAATGCGACGGTCATGGTGATAGAAAACGCCGACCGATTCGGTCTTGCGCAGCTTCACCAGCTTCGCGGGCGCGTCGGCCGGGGCGAGAAGGCTAGCGAGTGCCTGCTCATCGCCGACCCGATCACGCCCGACGGCCAGGCGCGCGTCGATGCGATGCTGAAGACGGGCGATGGATTCGAGATCGCGGAGAAAGACCTCGAAATTCGCGGTCCGGGCGAACTCTTCGGCGCGCGGCAATCGGGCCTGCCGCCCTTTCGAGTGGCGGATTTCAGCAAGGACATCGAGTTGCTGCGCCTGGCGCGGCGCGAAGCGACGCAGTGGATCGACGCCAACCCGACGCTCGCAGGCGACGAGCACGCACTCCTGCGCAAACGCCTGTTCAAGGCCTATGGCGAGGCGCTGGGTTTGGGAGACGTCGCGTAGGTTGTTTCGCGTCGTCGCTTGCGACGACGCGAATCACCCGAACCCCGAAACCCGGACTCCGAACCCCATATGGGCGCCGTTGCACGCCCGCGCAGCGGGACAAGCCCGCTCGCGAAACGCGAATTGCGATCTCTGATCTCTGATCTCTGACCTCTGATCTCTGACTTCCGACCTCTGACCTCTGACCTCCGACCTTCTGACCCTAAACTACGCCCATGTCCACCAATTCCGACCTCGCCGCCATCTTCAGCGAAATGGCGGACATTCTCGAACTCACCGGCGCCAACCAGTTCAAGGTCATCGCGCACACGAAAGTCGCGCGCATCCTCAAGGACATGACGCGCGACATCAGCGACATCGCACGCGCCGAGGACGCGAAAAAACAACTCACCGCCATCGACGGCATCGGCGACGGCAGCGCCAAGAAAATCATCGAATACGTCGCGTCCGGCAAAGTCGAAGAGCACCAGGAACTGCTCAGGATCGTCCCGCACGAGCTGCTGACCGTCCTGCACATCCCCGGCCTCGGCCCCAAGACCGTCAAGCTCCTCTGGGAAAAGGCCGGCGTCGTTGACATGGCTTCGCTCAAGAAAGCGCTCGACACTGGCGAACTCGAAGCCCTGCCCCGCATGGGCGCGAAGACCATCCAGAACATCAGGGATTCGCTCGCCTTCACCGAAAAGGCGGCCGAGCGCGCCCTGCTCGGCAAGGCCCTGCCCATCGCAGAGGAAATCATCGGCCAACTGAAAGCCACCGGCCTCATCCGCGCGATCTCCTATGCAGGTTCCCTGCGCCGCGGTCGCGAAACGATCGGCGACATTGACATTCTTGCCGCGACCGGCGATCCGAAAGCACTCGCTCAGGCGTTCACGAAGCTGCCCGGCGTGACGAAAGTGCTCGCCTCCGGCGAGTCAAAAGCATCGGTGCGCCTCGACAACGGCCTGCAGGTCGATCTGCGAATCGTCGAGAAGCCCGCTTTCGGCGCAGCGCTCATGTACTTCACCGGCTCCAAGGACCACAACGTGCGATTGCGCGAGCGCGCCATCCGAATGGGCTACCGGCTGAACGAATACGGCCTCTTCACGGACGACGGCGACGAAACGTCCCCCCCCCAGCAACGCGGTGTCAAGCCCGTCGCCGCCGCGACCGAGGAGTCGATCTACAAGAAGCTCGATTTGCCCTACATCCCGCCGGAGCTCCGCGAAGACCGCGGCGAGCTCGAAGCCGAAATCACGACGCTCATCGAATTGACTGACATCAAGTCGGAACTTCACGCTCACACCACGGCGTCCGACGGCCGCATGAGCATCGAGGAACTCGCTGCGGAAGCCAAGCGCCGCGGCTTCCACACGATCGCAGTCACCGATCACTCCAAGTCAAGCGTGCAGGCCAACGGGCTTTCGATTGAGCGGCTGATGGAGCACATCGAGGCGATCCGTGCCGCGAACAGGAAGATCAAAGGCATCAGCATTCTCGCGGGCGCCGAGGTCGATATTCTCGTCGATGGTCGGCTGGACTATCCCGACGAGGTGCTGGCGAAGCTCGACATCGTCGTCGCCTCGCCGCACGCTTCACTCAAGCAGGACCAGGACAAGGCGACGGACCGCCTGGTCAAAGCGATCAGCCACCCGCTGGTGCACATCCTCGGCCACCCGACCGGCCGCATGATCGGCTCGCGCGAAGGCTTGCACCCGGACATCAGCAAGATCATCGAGGCGGCCGTCGAGCACAACACCGCTCTGGAGATCAACTCGAACTACCTCCGGCTGGACCTGCGCGATGTGCACGTCAAGGCCGCGGTGGACGGCGGCGCCTTGATCGCCATCGACACCGACGCCCACTCGCCGGTGCATTTCGACTATCTTCGTTACGGCGTCATGACCGCCCGGCGCGGCTGGCTC
>CAZLDF010000159.1:0-11309 GCA_964558095.1 uncultured Isosphaeraceae bacterium
AGTGCACGACCTGCCGCTGGAAGCGATGGGCGTGATCATCGGGATCGACCGTATCGTCGAGATCTTCCGCACGACCGTCAACCTCTGGGGCGACGCGGTGGGCGCGAAGCTGATCACTGCGATCGCGCCGGACCTGCCGGAGGAAAAGGAAAAGGCGCTGGCGTGAGTGTGGGTGTGAGGGGGGGGGGTGATACGGTCACGCCGGACCTGAGTCACGGGGGGGCGAAGGTCCGGGTGATTTGGTGATTTGGTGATTTGGTGATCGGGTCAGCGGGTCACGTACCGCTGCTTACCCTCTCACCATCTCGCCCTCTCATGCCATCCACTTCCCGGCCACCGGGGCGAACGAAACTTACTGCGCTACACTCGTGCGTGAGCGAACAGACGACCCCATCGATGACGGTCGAATCGCGCAGCACGAGTCCGTTTCAATGGAACGCCGGCGCGTGGTTTGGCTCGCAGTTCGGCTGCACGGTGTGGCTGCTTGCTGGCTCGGTCGTGCTCTATTCAACATCGCCGAACGTCGGGTTCGTCTGGCTGGGGGGATTTCTTCTGTCCGCTGCGATGAGCGTGTACCGGTGGACGCAGCGCGAGCGCCTGCGCGCGTATGTCGCGTATCAGCGATCACTGCTGTTGATCGGCGTGGTGTCATTCGCCTGCATTGTGATGGCTCATTTAGCCGGCCAGTTGCCGCGGCTGATGTGGGGCAACACCAGCGCGGCGCTGGCGGCATACGCTGCGCTGCTGGTGTTTCCCTCGCTCATGCTCCGTTTCCATCTTCGCGAGAAGGCCGCGCGGGGCGCGGACGACTACGGGCCGGCGTCCGCGAATTGAGCGCTGCGGTGCGAAGTATTTTGGCCGGCGCGGGTCAAACTCCGCCACTCAAATGCCTTGGCGTCCTACGCTCGCACGCGCAACTCGTTTCACTTTCTTCGCTTACGCCAACCCGGTTTCCGCCAGCCAGCGTTCGGCGTCGAGCGCCGCACGGCAGCCCATGCCGGCGGCGGTGACGGCCTGGCGATAGACCGAGTCGGCGACGTCGCCCGCGGCGAAGACGCCCTCGATGTTCGTCGCCATCGAGTGCCCATGATCCAGCCGGACATAACCCTTGCCGTCGGTGGCGATGCCGCTGTCCTTGAGGAAGCTGGTCGCGGGCGTGTGGCCGATGGCGATGAACAGGCCGCGCACTTCGAGCGTGGACTGCGCGCCGGTGACGGTGTCCTGCAGGCGCACGGCTTCGATGCTTTCTTCGCCGAGCACGTCGATGACGGCCTTGTTCCACAGGACTTCGATGTTGGGCAGCTTGAAGACGCGCTCTTGCATGGTCTTGCTGGCGCGGAACTGATCGCGGCGATGGATGATGGAGACGCGGGAGGCGAACTTGGCGAGATAGCTGGCCTCTTCCATCGCGGTGTCGCCCCCGCCGACGACCGCCAGGTGCTGGCCGCGGAAGACCGGCAGCGCGCCGTCGCAGACGGCGCAGGCGCTGACGCCCCCGCCGCTGGTCGCCAAGCGCAGCTCGTTGTTGAGTCCGATCCAGTTGGCGGTGGCGCCGGTGGCGATGATCACCGCGTGCGCGTGGATGGTCTGCTTCTTCGAGGTGGTCAGGACGAACGGGTGAGTGGAGAAGTTGCAGGCGAGGATGTCCTGGCCGACGACGCGCGTCCCGAAGCGTTCGGCTTGGCGCTGGAAAAGCTCCATCATCTGCGGCCCGGTGACGCCTTCGGGGAAGCCGGGATAGTTCTCGACTTCGGTTGTGAGCATGAGCTGGCCGCCGGGCAGGACGGGGGCGGGGTTCTGCTGGGGCACGCCGACGAAGACGATGGGGCCGAGGTTGGCGCGGGCGGCGTAGATGGCCGCGGTCCACCCGGCGGGCCCGCTGCCGATGATCGCCAGTTTTTCGACGCTGTTCGTGGAGTCCTGTGTCATGGACGGGGCATTGGAACGTCAAAACCTCAAAACATCAAAGTGCGAAAGCGTTGAGTCGAAGATGGACGCGCGCCAAAGTCCTGAGCAGCGCAGCGTCAGACTTCGATGCACGCAGACTGCTCGGCGTTTCAACATTGAATAAGTGCGCTCATCGGGACTTTCGCCGCCCCGCGCCTCAGGTCCGGCGTGAACAAACCACCGGATCGCCGAATCACCCGGACCTTCGCCCCCCCCGTGACTCAGGTCCGGCGTGCAGAGCGAGTGATCACAGGCGAGACGCCTGTGCCACCGATCAGTCGATGAGACCTTGCGCGCGTTCGGCGGCGCGGGCGGGGGGCCAGATCATGATGTCGCCGAGGATGCCGTCGTCGCTGTGCTCGCTGCACCGCGCGTCCTGATTGTCCTGCCCCAGCGACCACAGCAGCGCTTCGCCGCCCTGGATCGTCACGCGGCCGTTGGGCGCATCGACGGTGTGGCTGCCGCTGACGCGCAGGTAGGACAACGGCGCCCAGTCGCGATCGTACGGATCGATGTCGGCGGACTTGCGGATGAACTGGCCGTAGGTCATCTTCTTGTCGTCGGGGTAGCGGCCGAAGGTTCGGTGATAGGCGACGAGCGCTGCCGCCATCGCCGTGCCGTTGACCTCGACGATCAGTCGAGTGCGCACCTGAAAGAGCGTCTGCAAGTCCTGGACTGAAAAGATGACGGCTGCATAGCGCACGGGGTTGGTGCGCTCGAACTGTGGAGGCACAGCGAGAATGGGGTCGTAGTCCTGCACGCGCCAGCGCCGCCACCAGTCGTCATAGATGAGCTGCAGGCGATCGAGCGACGCTTCGAGCGAGCCGTGCACGTTGGAGATCATGCGCCATCGGCGCGCGGCGCCGAAGCGAGTCAGCGGGCGCTGCTGCGACTGCAGCGACGCGAAGGTCTGGACGAACCGCTCGGGGTCGGCCCCGCTGCGCTCGTCGATGACCAGCTTGAGCACGGCCGCGGCGATCTCCTGGTCGGCCTCGGGCATGAACAGGTGATTGCGGTCGGGCGTCAGGTAGGGAATCTCCATCGTCGCCAGCGATTCCATGTCCGCCGCGTCGAAGGAGTCTCGATAGCTGTACATCATGTCGCGCAGGACAGTGAGCGATTGCGTGAGCAGCTCGATCGAGCGCGACTTCTCGGCGAAGAAGATGCGATCGCAGCACTGGCGCAGCACATACTGATTTGCGGAAACGAGTTCGAGCGCGCCGCCCGCGTCGCCGGCTTCGAGCAGTCGATACGCCTCGGCGGCGACGAACGCGGCGATCGTGTCGATCGCCTTCAGATAGCCGAAGTTGTGATTGAGCAAATTGTCATCGACGGCGATGTCGGCGATGAGATCGGCGCTGCGATACGGCTGCGAAACGTTGGCGCCGCCGTAGGGCAGGCCGAAGACGATCTTCAGCTTCGCGTCCTTCAGCGCCTTGACCATGTCGCCGTTGGACTCGGCCCAGCCCGAGACCTCTGCCCAGCCCTGCATCTTCGGATGGATCGTGGTGAGGTTGAAATCAGGCCCGATCGGCCGGGGCGGGCGCGTCATGTCGAGGTAGGCGTCGAAGACGATCTTGTAGCTCTTGCTGTCTTCGCTGACCTTGATCGTCTCGTGGTTGTTGAAGCGGTCGATCAGCGGCCGCGCCTGCGCGGCGGCGGGCCCGGCGGCCAAGAGCCATGCGCCTGCTGCCGCGATCACAACCAGAAGCCGTCGAAATAGCATCGTGAGAATCCTCCGCAAGCCCTGCGAGCACAGCGGCGGCCGCCCGCCGGGCCGATCGCAACTGAATCGCCGATGGTAGCACAAACCCCGCCCCCCCGGCTGTCTGACGCATCCACGGGCGGCGGGTTCCGCAATGCGCCTTGCCGCCGCTACAATCCCGGCCTTTGCAGTCCACGGCAGCAGCGAGGAGTCCCGCACAATGATCGTCGGCGTGCCCACCGAGGTGAAGTCAGATGAATACCGCGTCGGCATGCGCCCCGTCGGCGCGGAGGTATTGACCCAGCAGGGCCACCGCGTGCTGGTGCAGGGCGGCGCGGGCGTCGGCAGCGGCTTCACCGACGAGGAGTACCGCGCCGCGGGCGCGAAGATCGTCGCCGACGCCGCCGACATCTGGGCCCAGGCGGACATGATCGTGAAGGTCAAGGAGCCGCAGCCGCAGGAAGTCGCGATGATTCGCGAGAACCAGATCCTGTGGACGTACTTCCATTTCGCCGCCGATCGCGAGCTGACGCTTGGCTGCCTGGACAGCAAGTGCATCGCATGCGCGTATGAGACATTGACGAACGACGAGGGCCACCTGCCGCTGCTTCACCCGATGAGCGAGATCGCGGGGAAGCTTTCGACGCAGGAAGGCGCGAAGTACCTCGAGCGGCCGCAGGGCGGTCGCGGCGTGCTGCTGGGCGGCGTGCCGGGCGTCGAGGTGGGGCACGTGCTGATCCTGGGGGGGGGCGTCGTCGGCTCGTGCGCGGCTCGCGTCGCGGCAGGCATGGGCGCCAAGGTCGTCGTCATGGACATCAACGTCGATCGCATGCGCTATCTCGACGAAGTCATGCCCGACAACGTCAACACGATCTACTCCGACCCACAGGCGATTCGCGAGCACCTGGCGTGGGCCGACCTTGTGATCGGCGCGATTCTGATTCCCGGCGCCAAGGCGCCGCACCTGATTCGCCGCGATGACCTGCAGCACATGCGCGAAGGCGCGGTGATCGTCGATGTGGCGATCGACCAGGGCGGCTGCGTCGAGTCGGCGCGGGTGACGACGCACAGCAATCCGATCTACATCGAGCAGGGCGTGGTGCACTATTGCGTGGGCAACATGCCGGGCGCTGTGGCGCGAACGAGCACGGTGGCGCTGACGAACGCGACGATGGCGTGGACGGTGAAGATCGCCAGGTTCGGCGCGGACGCGCTCGCTGCGCGCGACCCGCACTTTGCCAGCGCCATCAACATGAACCGCGGCGTGCTGACCAACAAACCCGTCGCCGAGGCGCACAATCTCGAATTCGAAGCGCTGGCGGTGTGACGACCTCTTGTTCCCCTCTCCGTTGGGGGGGGTGGGAGAGGGGTTAGGGGTGAGGGCGGCACCTGCAAGCGCGGACATCTTCACGACAGACCTTGCCGGCAACTTGATGTCCCGCACACTTTGGTCCCGCAAAGCCGGGACGCAAAGTGTGGCACCCGGCTGCGCTTCGACTCTTGGCGCCTCGGCTTTCTCATAAGATATGCGCATGGCGGGCAAATCGCAGACCAGTCGCGCAATGTACGTGCGCCAATCGATGGAGCAGCCGATCGACTGCGAGTGCAGCGCGGGGTCGGTGATGCTGTATAGCCGCGCCAATCCGCAGCGGGAGCGCGACAACCAGGACGCGGCGTGCGTGCTGGAGCATTCGCCGCGGCGGGTGGTTCTGGCGATCGCCGACGGCGTGGGAGGGCGTCGAAGCGGCGCGGAGGCGGCGCAGGTCACGCTCGACTCGCTCGCCGACTCCGTGCTCGCCGCCGATCCCGACGCCGACGACCTGCGCGGCGCGATCCTCAGCGGCCTGGAGATCGCCAACGAGCGATTGACGAAATCAGACTCCGGCAGCGGGGGCGGCGGGGGGGGCGGCGGCGGCGGGGCGGGGGGGGCGACGACGGTCGCCATCGTCGAAATCTCGGGCCGAACCGCCCGGCCGTATCACGTCGGGGACTCTGAGATTCTCATCGTCGGTCAGCGCGGCAAGGTTCACCTGGAAGTCGTGCCGCACTCGCCCGTCGGCTACGCCGTCGAAGCCGGCCTGCTCGACAAGAACCAGGCGCTGCATCATCAAGACCGCCACCTGGTTTCCAACGTCGTCGGCTCGGCCGATATGCGCATCGAAGTCGGCCCGGCGCTGGCCATGCACGTGCATGACACGCTGGTGATCGGCAGCGACGGGCTATTCGACAACCTGCGGCTGGAGGAAATCGTCGAGCGCGTGCGAATGGGGCCGCTGGCGGATGCAGCCGCGGCGATCGTCGAGGCGTGCTTCGAGCGCATGAACAACCCGCAAGCGGGCCAGCCGAGCAAACCCGATGATCTGACGTTCATTCTCTTTCGGCCGCACGAAGAACGATGAGCGCCAATCCCGCCCGAATCGATTCGTTTGACCTGCAGCCGGGGCGCGTGCTCGGCGGGCGATACGTGGTGCGCGCCAAACTCGGCGGCGGATGGGAAGGCGAAGTGTATCGCGTGGTGGAGAAGCGCACGGGCATCCACCGCGCCGCCAAGCTGTTCTATCCTCATCGCAACGAGGACGACAAGGCCCTGCGCTTCTACGCCAAGAAGCTCGAGCACCTGAAGAACTGCGCGATCGTCATTCAATATCACCACTCGGAGACGATTCGCCACAAAGGCCGCAGCGTTACGTGCCTGATCAGCGAACTCGTCGAGGGCCAGGTGCTGACGAAGTTCATCAAACGCCAACCCGGCGGGCGCCTGCACCACTTCGAGGCGCTGCACCTGACCTACGCGCTCGCCAAGGGCCTCGAGGAGATTCACGCCAGGAAGGAATATCACGGCGACCTGCACGGAGCGAATGTCTTGGTCAATCGCGAAGGCATCTTCTTCGAAGTGAAGATCATCGATTTCTTCCAGTGGGGGCCCTGCACCGCCGCGCACATGCGCGACGACGTGGCCGACCTGGTGCGCATCCTGTACGATGCGCTCGGCGGGCAGAAGCGGTATGCGATTCAGCCGCGAGCGATCAAGGACATCTGCCGCGGGCTGCGGCGCGACCTCATCGGCAAGCAATTCCCGACGGCCCGGCACTTGCGCGAACACCTGGAGAAGTTTGAGTGGGTGAGGGAGTGAAAGCGTGTCACGCCGGACCTGAGTCTTGGGGGGGCGAAGGTCCGGGTTTCTGGTGATCTGGTGATCGAAACGTCGCACATGACCTCATCGCTGCAGTCGAAACTTTCAGCGCGTCTTGAAGGCACGCTCGCCGCGATGAACGCGCTTCGCGATCTCTTGCCCTCGGTTTGCGCCGCGTGCGATGCCGTGGTCGCGAAACTTCGAACCGGCGGGACGGTGTACACGGCGGGCAACGGAGGATCGGCGGCGCAGGCGCTGCACCTGGCGGAGGAGCTGATCGGGCGCTATCGCTCCAGCCGCCCGCCGCGGCGAGCGATCTGCCTGAACGCCGATCCCGCCGCATTGACTTGCATCGCCAACGACTTCGGCTTCGAGGACGTCTTCGCGCGCCAGTGCCAGGCGCTGCTGACCGAGCGCGATGCGCTCATCGTTCTCTCCACGTCCGGTAACAGCGAGAACGTCGTCCGCGCCTTGCGGATCGGGCGCGAGAAGCGCTGCACGACGATCGGCCTGCTGGGCAACGATGGCGGGGCGTGCGGCCCCCTGTGCGATCACCGCGTCGTCATTCCCGCTTCGGACTCCGCCCACATCCAGGAAGCGCATCAGGTCGTCATCCACCTCATCTGCGAGGCGATCGAGATCGGCATGTGACCTGATCAACAAGCCGGCGGCGTGATCGAAACAGATTCCGCAGAGTGACGTGCATTGTGAAGCGCGCGAAACATTGCGTCACATGCGCTTTCTGATGCGCATGCGCGATGCGCCAACCGCGCGCCCCGCACAGATGGAACTCGCGTTTGCAGCCGCGCAGCAGGCGTTTTTACCGCGCCCGCGCCGTCGCTGTTTTGTTGAAAGTCGCGCGTGATTGCTCGCACGGCCGCGGAAGCGGGGTACATTTGCGTATCGCCGCGAATCGCTCGAACGAGTTCGCATCGGCGGCGAAGACGACTTCGTGACTCTGAGAAGACGAGAGGAAACACCGATGATGATGAAGAAGCAAACAATCGTCCTGACCGTGATGGCCGCCGCCGGCTGCATGGGCGTTTCGGCGCCCGCGATGGCCGACGCAATCTTCCACTATGACGCCCAGGCGCAGTACAAGAGCGTCGCCGACAGCATCTTCGCCGCCGAGGGCGGTTCGACCTACTGGATCGAAGACTTCGAAGACGGCCTGCTCAACAGCCTCGGCCTGTCCGCCAACACCGGCGTCGTGAAGAACCCCGCCAAATCAACGGACTCCGTGGACGGCGACGACGGCGAAATCGACGGCTCCGGCAGCGCCGCGCATTCCTACAAAATCAACCAGCACACCGGCACCGTCGTCCTGCGATTCGATTCCGAAGTGCTCGGCGGCGCGCCCACCGTCGCCGGATTCGTCTGGACCGACGGCAAGGACGACGCGCTCGTCACCGTCAAGGCCTGGGACGCCGAAGGCAACTACCTCGGCAAGCTCGTCACCACGCTCGGTGACGGCGAGCACCAGGGCGACACCGCCGCCGACCGATTCATCGGCGCCGAAAGCGGCGACGGCATCTCCAAGCTCAAGGTCATGGTCAGCAACGGCTTCCTCGAAATGGACCACATCCAGTACGGCATGATGGCAAGCGGCGGACCCTCCGTCGTGCCCCTGCCCGCTCCCGTCGCCCTCGGACTGGCCGGTCTCGGCATCGTCACCATCGCCCGAAAGCGCCGCGCGAACAAGCGGAACGCCTGAGCCTCGAACACATGCAAACAACCAAAGAGACGCAATCCTGATCGACTGACACGCTGATTGATTGATCGATCGATCGAACGCACGCACGCAAGTACGCACAATCACTTCGAAGAGAGAGAACGAATAGATCACACACACCGCTTCTTCCATCGTTCTTCTTTCAAGCAGGGCCGGCGCGTCGCCGGCCTTTCTTCGCGCGGCGGCACAGGCGTCCCGCCTGTAAGTACACAGTGGCACAGGCGTCCCGCCTGTGATCGCATCGACGGCCTCGATGACACATCAGTGCCACAGGCGTCCCGCCTGTGATCGCATCTTCGGCCTCACCGGCCGAAGATGCGATACGGCACGGCAACGACGTTCGAATCGCACTGAAGCCGCTCATGCGGCCCGAAGGGCCGACGATCGTTGCCAGTGGCGCAGCGAGCGCGAGCGAGCAAGCCACTGGAAAGCGGCTCCGTTCTTGTTCCAGCGCCCGCAGGGCGCACGGGAAAGGGGGGGCGTCCGCCCTCCGGGCGGAGGGTGACCAGGAAGGCAACCCGCGCCCCAGGGGCTTGCGAAGCGCTGCGCCCCTGGCAACATTCGTGCGCCCTTCGGGCGAACGAGATCAGCCAGTGGCACAGCCGTCTCGGCTGTGATCGCATCGGCGGCCTCGATGACACAACAGTGGCACAGGCGTCCCGCCTGTGATCGCATCTTCGACCTCAACGGCCGAAGATGCGATAGGGCACGGCAACGACGTTCGAATCGCATCGCCCGCGCGCGCAAACGTGACGCTCGCCACGGCCGGGGGTGGACCGGGCACGGCCTGCGGGCATAATCGATCGTCGGCGCTCAGTCGCGAGCCCGCGGCTCTTTGGCAATCGAAGATGCTTGTCACCCGGTCACCCGGTCACCCGGTCACCCGGTCACCCGGTCACCCGGTCACCCGGTCACCCACTCGCCCGCTTATCTGAAAAGGGGGGGGTGTCAAGTTAATTCCGCCTGCAAATTGCGAAGCGTCAAAAATGCGCGCGCGAAGTAAAAGGGGTCTCGCCACGATGTTTGCCCAGATTAACAGTTTCGTCAGTGCACCGCCGCACCCGAATGCATGGACATGCCTCGGCTGCGCGCAGGAACGACACGCGAGCGCGCCCCGATGCGCGCAGATTGACCACGTCCGGCGAGATGCCAACCGCTCCGGCGACTCAGAAACGCAGTAATTCCGGTTGGCGGGTTATCAAAGGGGGCTCAAATGCGCAAATCATCAATGGCCGTCGATATGTAACCTCACTGGCGACCTCAAGAACGCGGTTGTCGCCCTCAAGCCTCGCTGACAACGCGCCACGGTGCGCAAATGATCGAAGTTCATCAATATGACGCGGCGGGATGGCGTCTGAGCGCGCGGATCCCATGCAGCCGGGACGGCCGCGGCACTGGTGATGACTCACGAGCGAGACGCCCGTGCCACTAATTTTACGACTCACGGACCCCGGAGCGATGTGGACCGGCGGATGGGCGGATGATACACGCCCGAGCGACGTGATTGTCAATCGCGGCGGCGAGGAGCGATCACGATGCGAAGTGTTCGCAATGAGTTCGACGAGGCGGCGTTTGGTCGGCTACGACGCGAGTCCATAAATGGCCGGTCGATAGCGCGGCGTGGGGATGGTCTTGCCTTCGCTGCGCGCCGCCTCCAGCCATGCTTCCTTCGCCTGCTGCAGTTCTTCCAGCGCCTGTTGTGGCGTCTGACCGAAGGCGGAGCAAGAGTCGAGGTCGGGAATGTCGGCGATGTATCCGCCATCCTCCTCGCTGTAGAAGATGTTGATGTGATAGTCCTTCACTGCTGGCGCTCCAACATGAGATTATACCGCTCGATCAATCGAATGACCTGTCGAATCTGATAAGGCTTGGCTTGCCCGTCGACACTCTGAAGATTGACCAACTCGGGCACGCGGGAGTGTCCGAAAATGTGATGGCTGCCGCGAACTCGCTTCAATGTGAAACCCAATGCCTCCAAGAGCCCGACCATGTCAGCGAATCGAATGTTGAGCGAACCATCGAGTATTGCGCGCAGGGTCTTCTCAGATTTCAAGCTGAGCTCACCTTTCCCGCACTCGCGGCGACTCTCGCCGTTTCCTGCTCGCGTTTCTTCCGCTTGCGCTCCGTCAGGTGGATGTGCAGCATGAGCAGGACCATGCCGGTGAGGAGCATGACGTCGGCGACGTTGAAGACCCAGGGGAAGATTTCGGGGTTGCCGCCGGGCCAGTTCCAGCCGAAGGGCAGGTGCCAGCCGGGCAGCATGTGCAGGAAGTCGCGCACGCGGCCGATCGCAAGGCGGTCGTAGAGATTGCCCAGGCCGCCGGCGAGGATCAGGCCCAGCGCAATGTGCGCCAGGCGATGGCTCCCCCGCGTCATTCGGCCGAAGACGTACAGCCCCCCCCCCAGCGCGAGTAGCGTGAACGCGATGAAGAACAGGCGATGGTTAGGCCCGATGCCGAACACCGCGCCGGGATTGAGCACCAGGCGCAGCTCCAGCAGATGCCAGGGCAGAATCGGAATGCCTTCGTGGGGGGGGATCGGGTTGAACCCCGGATTCATCAGCAGGAATTCGCGATCGAGATCGATCGGTCGCTGCGCGACAGTGTGGAAGCACCATGACTTCGTCGTGAAGTCGATCGAAAGACCGACGAGGATGACGCAGACGAGCAGCGCCCAGGCGCGAGGCGAATGGAGGGCGAGGTCGCGGCGATTTCGCGGCTGTGCAGGGGGGGGGTTGCTGCGTGATGTTTCGGGGGCAGGATTAACCACAGAGCACACAGAGCTTACAGAGA
>CAZLDF010000160.1:0-6220 GCA_964558095.1 uncultured Isosphaeraceae bacterium
GCATCGAAGCTTTTCATTGATTCTGTTGACCCTTGCTAGTTTCGCCATCGCCGGCTGCCAGTCGCCCCCCCACTCCGATCCCGAGCAGCGCGAAGTTCGCTTCTATCCCGGTTTCGGGAACTACCACCGCTCGGTCACCACGCAGTCGCGCGAGGCCCAGCGGTGGTTCGACCAGGGCATGCAGCTTCTCTATGGCTTCAATCACGATGAAGCCATTCGGTCCTTCGAGAAGGCCGCTGCGATCGACGACACCTGCGCGATGGCGTGGTGGGGCGTCGCCTACGCCAACGGGCTGCACATCAACAATCCCGTGATGACGGAGTTTCAATCGAAGGCGGGCTACGAAGCTGCGCAGCAGGCATTGGCGCGCCTTCGCAACGCCTCACCGGTTGAAGCGGCGCTGATCCGCGCCGTCGCGGTGCGATATGCGATGCCCATTCCGGCGGATCGCAAACCTCTGGACATCGCGTATGCAGCCGAAATGGAAAAGGCGTGGCGGGCGTTTCCCGCCGATCCCGACGTCGGCGCGCTGTTTGCCGAGTCGCTGATGAACCTTCAGCCGTGGGATTTGTGGACGCATGAGGGGGGGGCCAAGGGCAGGACGCTTGAGATCGTCGCGACGCTGGAGCGCGTGATGGAGCTGGACATCAATCATCCGGGCGCCAATCACTTCTACATTCACGCAGTCGAAGCTTCCCGGACGCCCGAGCGCGCGCTGCCGGCGTCCGATCGCCTGGGCAAGCTCGTGCCGGGCAGCGGCCATCTCGTGCACATGCCTTCGCACATTTACATTCGCACGGGTCAGTATGGGCGAGCCGCGCAGGTCAACGAGCGCGCGGTGGCGGTGGATCGGAAGTATTTCACGCTCGCTCCGCCGCCGAAGTTCTATGGGCTGTATTACTCGCACAATCTGCACTTCCTGGCGTACGCCGCGATGATGGAAGGCCGATACGCGACGTCGCTGGATGCCGCGATCGATCTGGAGAACGAGATTCCGCCTGCGTTTCTGCGCGAGTTCATCAAGCAGGCCGATGCGTTCACGACGACCAGGCTGCACGTTTTGGTGCGGTTTGGAAAGTGGGACGAGATCCTCGATGTGCCGGCCCCGCCCGAAGAGCGGCTGATCAGCCGCGCGATGCGGCATTACGCTCGGTGCGTGGCGCTGGCGGCGCTTTATCGCATCAGCGAATCGCGTCAAGAGCTCGATGCCTTCGACGACGTCGTTGCGAAGATCGACGAAACGTGGCTCGTCGGCAACAACCCCGCGCCGCACGTGCTGCGCACTTCGCGGCTGATGATGGAGGGCGAAGTGCTCTATCGCGAAGGCGACCTCGACGCCGCGTTCGCCTCGCTTCGCGAAGCCGTCGCGGCGGAGGAAGCGCTGAACTATGACGAGCCGCCGGGTTGGATGCAGCCGGTGCGGCACGCGCTGGGGGCGTTGCTCATCGCCGAGCGGCGCTATGACGAAGCGGAGCACGTCTATCGCCGAGACCTCGAGCGCCATCCGGGCAACGGCTGGTCGCTGCTGGGCTTGGCGCAGGTGCTTCGCTTCAAGGGCGAGGGCGTGAACGAAGAGGAGATCGCGAGCCTGGAAGCGGAGTTGAACCGCGTGTGGAAGCGAGCCGACGTCAAGCCGACCTCGTCGTGCTATTGCCAGCCGATGGCGACGGCGCAGTGAGCCGAAACGCGCTGACTCGCTCAAGCGGCGGTCAATTGGCGACCCGCGCGACGATGTAGTCGAGCCGGCCAAGGTCGCGGCGGGTGCGCTCGGCGTCCTGGCGCGAGTCGAACTCGCCGAACTGCACGACGAAGAGGCGCTGGCCGCGAGGGTTCGACGCGGCGGCGACGCGGACGGGGTTCAGGCCGTTGACGCTGGCGAGGCTTCGGACGGTCTCCGCAGCGGCTTCAGCGCGCTGGCGCTCCGCAAATGCGCCGACCTGGATCGCAAAGCCCGCCCCGCCCCCACTCGCACCGCCCCCACTCGCGCCCCCCCCACTCGCACCACTGGTACCCCGATGCTCCGCGTCGGCAGTCGCGACGCGGGGCGTCGCGGCGGTCCCGGTACCGGCGCCGAGGGCATACAGCTGCCCCGCAGCCAGCCGGTCGCCGGCCTGTTCGTGCGCCTGGGCAGCGAAGTACGTGGCGCGAGTCCGGTCCGTCCCGGTCAGATCGCGGGACGCCGATTGAAGCAGACGAGCGGCTTCGGTCGGGCGGCGCTGCTCCAGCCGAACGAGCCCCAGCATCGCCTGGCTGTGCGCGCGAAGCGTCGCGTCGTCGGTTTCCAGGGCGGCTGTGAAACGCCGCTCGGCCTCGGCGAAGTCCTGAAGGCGGTACGCGGCCAGGCCGGCGACGTACGCCGCCTGCTCGCGCTGCAGCCCGACCTGGCGGGTCTGGACTTCCGCGGCCCGTGTCCGCGCGACGTGAAAACGCCCCGCGTCATAGTCCGCCACGGCTTGCCGGAGGGAGACCGAGCCGCTCGATCCGCAGCCGGTCATCGCGGCCAGGATGATGATGCAGAGGAAACTCAATCCGGCAGGATGTCTGATGGACATGGTGGTTGAGGCTCCAGCACGGTACCCCGAAGGACGATGGCGCCTAGCGAACCGGAATACCCGACCGGTTTGGCGCGAGCCGCCGTCGATTCGTACCATTCAACCATACTGTCGGCAAACCTCCCGCCGGCTTTGCAGAGTTCCGCCGGGCGGCTTCCCGTCGCCCCGACCAACCCCTCGATCATGCGCGTGCTTCGCCCCATCATCCGACGGCTCCTGCTGCACCCCACGCGAATAGCCATCGTGGACGACACGCGATCCTGGAAGAACCTCGCCCTATACGTCGGAGCTCTTCATCTGGCGCGCCAGATCGCTCGGACGACCGATCGGGACAAGATCGGCATCATGCTGCCCACCTCGGCGCTGTATCCCATGGCGATCATCGCGACGTGGATGCTCGGGCGGACCATCGTGCCGCTGAACTACCTGCTCAAGGGAGAGGATCTGCGGTATGTGATCGACGATGCGGGGCTGGATTGCGTCATCACGGTCGGGAAGATGATCGAGACCTTCGGCGACCTGCCGCCGCAGGTCAAGCAGATTCGCCTCGATGAGATGAAGTTCAAGGGCTTCCCGCCGCTGCGGCTTTCCAAGCGCCGGCCGGATGATTTTCTCGCGGCCCTGCTGTACACGTCGGGCACGTCGGGCAAGCCCAAGGGCGTGATGCTGACGGTCGCCAATCTGGCTGCGAACATTCGCCAGTGCGTCGATTTCATTCAGTTCCGCCCTGGCCATACGTTTCTCGGCGTGTTGCCGCAGTTTCACAGCTTCGGCCTGACGGTGTTGACGCTGATTCCGCTGTCGATCGGGGCGAAGGTGGTTTACACGGCGCGTTTCACGCCGAAGAAGATTCTCGACCTGCTGAAGGAGCATCGGCCGAGCGTGCTGGTGGCGATCCCGACGATGTACAACGCGCTTCTGGCGGCCAAGAGCGCGACGCCGGATCACTTCTCGTCGTTGAACCTGGTCGTCTCAGGCAGCGAGCCGCTGCCAGAATCGGTCTCGCGCGGCTTCCGTGAACGCTTCAACGTCGTCATCAACGAAGGTTATGGCCTGACGGAGACGGCGCCGGTGACGAACGTTTGCCGGCCGTTCGAGCACAAGCCGCGCAGCGTGGGCCCGGCGCTGCCGGAGATCGATGTTCGCATCGTCGATCCCGCGACGGGCAGAACGCTCGGAACGGACGAAGAGGGCGAGATTCGCATCAAGGGGCCCAACGTCATGCCGGGCTATTACAACCTGCCCGATGAAACCGCGACGACGTTCGACGAGCAGGGCTATCTGAAGACCGGCGACATGGGACGCATCGACACAGACGGCCACCTCTACATCACCGGCCGCATCAAGGAGATGCTCATCATCGGCGGCGAGAACGTTTTCCCCCGCGAGATCGAGGAAGTGCTCGATGCGCATCCTGCGGTGCATGCATCGGCGGTGATCGGCGTTCACGACGAGTCGCGGGGCGAGGTGCCCATCGCGTTCGTCGAGCTTGCCGACGGCGCGACGTTCAACGAGATCGAGTTGCGATCGCACTGCCGCGAGCGACTGGCGCAATACAAGGTGCCGCGCGACATTCGAGTGATTGAGAAGTTGCCGCGCAATCCGACAGGCAAGATTCTGCGGCGGGAGCTGAAGGCCGAAACGCCTTCCATCGCGTGATGGCCGAAGATGTGCGGCCAATCCTCCGGCTCGGCCACAGCCCGGACCCCGACGACGCCTTCATGTGGTGGCCGCTGTTCGAGTTGGATGGGAACTCGCCTGCGATTGACACCGGGCGCTTTCGTTACGCGCCCGTCATGGACGATATCGAATCGCTGAATCAGCGATCGCTGACCGGCGAACTTGAGATCACCGCGATGAGCTGCGCGCAGTATCCGCACGTGCGCCGCGAATATGCGCTGACATCCTGCGGCGCATCGGTCGGCGACGGATACGGGCCGAAAGTCGTCGCGCGCGATCGATTGACGCTCGACGACTTGAAACGAGCGGACATCCGCATCGCCATTCCGGGCGCGCATACGACAGCGTTCACCACGCTTTGCCTGGCGCTGGGTACTCGCGATTTCAACTTCGAAGTCGTCGCCTTTGAGCGGATCATCGAGCGAGTCGCGTCCGGCGAGTTCGATGCCGGTCTGGTCATTCACGAAGGCCAGCTCACGTTCGAGGAGTCGAGTCTTCGATTGGTGACGGACCTGGGCGCGTGGTGGCGGCTGCAAACGGGCGCGCCGCTGCCGCTCGGTGTGAACGCCGTGCGCCGCGATCTCGAATCGCGATACCGCGCGGGGAGTCTTGTCGAAATCGCTGCGACGCTTCTCGGTTCGATTCGATACGCCATGGCGCATCGCGAGCAGGCGGTGGCGTATGCGCTGGGCTATGCGCGCGGCATGGACGCGAACCTCGCGGACCGCTTCATCGAGATGTACGTCAATCGGTGGACGCTGGACTTCGGCGAGGCCGGCCGGGCGGCGGTTCGCGGGTTTCTACAGCGCGCGCACGAGGCGGGTCTTGTGCCCAATCCTGGAGATGTGGACTTCATCGAACCGCTCGTCCACGCGTAGGGAGAGCGCGGGTCAGAGCCGCGAGCGGAAGCGAGCGCAGTCGCACGCACGGGGACTGGTGCGTCACCCAACGGTGGTTGGTGGGCTCCTCTGCCTGTCGGTCGTGGCTCCGACGGATCGCGGCGCCTGGCCTCGCCGCTCTTGCCGCACCTCGGCTCGGCCCGGTACGCTACCGGGTCTTGCGTGCGTCGTCGCCGGGGCCGTTCCTCGGCCGATGCAGGGGCGTCCACGGCGAGCCTTCGGAGTCCGAATGAGTCAGTTGATTCCACCGCAGACCGGCCGGGGGTTCCAGGCCCCCAGCGTCCGCCAGTTCAGCGTGTTCCTCGAGAACAAGGTCGGCCGGCTGCTGAACCTCGTGCGGATGTTCGATGAGGCGCCGGAAGTGCACCTGTGCGCCTTCAGCGTGCTGGAATCGTCGGACTACGCGGTGGTGAGGATCATTCCCAGCAACGCCGACGCGGCGCGCGTGATCCTTCGCGACAATGGCCTGTCGTTCAGCGAGTCGGACCTGCTGATCGTCGAGCTGCACGACCAGCACGCGCTGTCGAGCCTGTGCCTCTATCTGCTGGGCGCGGAGTTGAACATCCGATTCGCTTATCCGCTGATGCTGGGGCCGGAGGGCACGCCGACGATCGCGATGGCGGTCGATGACCACACACTCGCGGGCGAGATACTTCGGAAGAAGAATTTTCGATTGCTCGGCGAAGCCGATTTGCCCTGATCGCGCGGGGTCGCGATGCAAGCTGCCTGAACGACGTCGCCGCAATCGTCGGCGCAGGTGTTCCATGCGCGAACTGCACGCGAGCTTTACAGATCGTTGACAAGCGCGACATAGGCTCCGCACAACTTCGCCGCGGCGGATGGTGCTTGCGCGGCGCGTGGAGCGCGCCAACTCGCGGGACTTTGAGAACTTCAAGCACAGGCCTAACCGGAGACACACGAAGGCCCATTAGCGTTTGCGAGTGAGAGATGCGATCGAAGCAGTCACGAACGCATCGGCGCCTGGCAATCGAATGTGTGTGAGGCGCATCGCAAACACGTCAAAAGGAGTTGAGCTACATGGACAAGTCAAAAGCATTGCTCGGGATCGTGGCCGGCATGGCCGTGGCG
>CAZLDF010000161.1:0-8885 GCA_964558095.1 uncultured Isosphaeraceae bacterium
GCAAATCCCGGCGCGGGAGGGCGAACCACAGGCAAAGCGTGCATCCGTGGGGTGGGCTGCGGGACGGGGTGCCGCCAAAGCGACGATCCAGCCCTGCGCCTTATCGACCATGTGCTTCGCGCCGAGCTTCGCCAACAAGTCGCGTGATTTTATCCACAGTTCTCGCGCCCTCGGAAAGTCGCCGCGGATTGCCATGATGGTGCCGAGGTTGCCGTAGTCGGCGGCCATTCCTTCGAGCCGGCCGAGCTTCTCGTCGATCGCCAGCGACTTGCGGTGCATGGCCTCGGCCCCGTCCAGCTCGCCGCGCGTTCGCAAGATGCCGCCGAGGTTGCCGTATTGCCTGGCCATGCCTTCGAGCCGGCCGAGCTTCTCGTTGATCTCCAGCGACTTGCGGTGCATCGCCTCGGCCCCCCCCGGACTATCGAGGTCGCCGCGATCTGCCATGACGTTGCCGAGGTTGCCGTAGTCGTTGGCCATGCCTTCGAGCCGGCCGAGCTTCTCGTTGATCTCGAGCGCCTTGCGGTACATCGCCTCGGCCCCCCCCGGCCCATCCAGGTGGCCGCGGGTGTGCATGACGTTGCCGAGGTTGCCGTACTGGTTGGCCATGCCTTCGAGCCGGGCGAGCTTCTCGTTGATCTCCAGCGACTTGCGGTGCATCGCTTCGGCCCCATCGAGGTCGCCGCGGGTCTGCATGGTGAGGCCGAGGTTGCCGTAGATGGCGGCCATGTGTTCCTGATGACCGAGTTTCTCAAAGATTGCCGCCGCCTTTTTGTAACTGACTTCGGCCCCGTCGAGGTCGCCGCGGGTTTGCAGGATGATCCCGAGGTTGGCGTAGTCGGCGGCCATGCCTTCGAGCCGACCGAGCTTCTCTTCGATGGCCAGCGACTTGCGGTGCATGGCCTCGGCCCCATCGAGGTCGCCGCGGGTTTCCAGGATGAGCCCGAGGTTGCCGCAGCACGCAGCTTCGTGGGCGGGCTGGTCGCTGAGTTTCAGGACGCGGCGATACGCGGCTTCGGCCGCATCGAATTCGCCGCGCAGATGGTGAATTTGCCCCAGGCGGTTGATGGCGTCGAGGTCGTCGGGGAAGAATCGCAGGATCGTTTCGAGGCGAGCGCGCGCTTTGTCAATGTCGCCGCGAAGATAGGCGATGGCGGCGCTTTCGCGGCAGAGTTCGAACCAGTCGGCCGCCTGCGTCTTGATTTCCGCTTCCCGCCGCTCGAACTCGGCGTCCATCGCCGCATCGAGCTTGGCGAGGTCGCCGGTACTGCGCGCTTCGTCAATCGCCGCGCGCGCCTTGGGGTCGCCCGCGTCCGCCCGAGCCTCGATTCGCTGGATCGACGCAGTCAGACTGGCGCGCAGTTGCTCGTTTTCGTCTTCGAGAGACTGCACGCGCTGTGACAGCGCGCCCTTTTCCTCAGCCGCACGCATCGCCTTGTCGGCGATGGCGGCGACATCCGGATTGGGCGCGGTTCGGCCGGCGATGGGGCCGGCGACGGTGATGTTCTTGTCGGCGCTGTCCGACTTGCGTCGCAGGTGAAGGAAGACCGCCCAGCCGGCGACGGCAAGACCAGCGATCCCGCTTCCGATCATGATCACGATCGCGCGATTCTGCTCATCCCGGAGCCAGTCCCACAACGCCTGCATGGCCGCGCATGGTCGCCCGACGAGTCAGGGAATGCAAGTCTGCATTGCAGAAATCCCGCCTTGTGACGTTCATCTCCGCGGGCCGTTGGCCCGCGACTGGGGGGGCGCATCACGCCACGGCCGGTTCGCGCCTGTGCGCGGTCGCTTCGCCGGCGGAAACTTCCTCCGTTCGCGGCCCGGCCCCCCCGGCCCCCCCCTTGCCGCGGGCGACCAGCGGGGCCGCGATCGCGACCGAGCTGTAGGTGCCCACCAGCAGGCCGATCAGGAACGTGAAGGCGAAGGGCTGGATGCCCGGGCCGCCCAGCGTGTAGAGCACCAGCGATGCCAGGATCGTGCTGCCGCCGGTGAGGATCGTGCGGCTGAAGGTCTGGTTGATCGAGGTGTTGACGATCTCCGGCCCGGCGAAGAGCAGCTTGCCGCGGTTCTCGCGGATGCGGTCGAGGATGACGATGGTGTCGTTGAGCGAGTAGCCGATGATGGTGAGCAGCGCCGCGATGACGTTGAGGTCGATGCGGAACTCGGTGAGCATGAGCGCTGCGGCGATCGGCGTGCCGGAAAGGAAATGCGTCAGCGCGAGCGCCCCGAGGCAGATGATGACGTTGTGCATCACCGCGACGACCGTCGCCAGCGAATACAGCAGCGAGCCGAAGCGCATCCAGATGTAGATCAGCATGCCCAGCACGCTGAGGATGATCGCGACGACCGCGTTCGCCGCGAGCGTCTGCGCGATCGCCGACGAAAAACTCGTCACCTGTTCGAGGCTCTGCGGCGTGGTCAGCGCCGCGAGCGCCAGGTCCCACTCGCGGCGTGTCAGTTGGTTCGTCACGGTTTCGAAGTCGAACGCGGTGAAGGTCATGTTCGGGTCGAACACGACGATCGCGACGGCCGTCGCGGCGGAAGGATCGGCCGGATCCTGCGCCAGCGCGACGACTTTCGTCTTGCGGCCGAGCACGTCGGCGAAATCGCGCTGCTGGCGCATGCGGTTGATGCGCTGCTCGATGATTTCGGTGGGCTGGGCGGGGCGAAGGTCGTCGATGACCAGCGCCACGCCGCCGACGAACTCGCGGACGTTGGCGGTGACTTGCGGTCGGCCGATGACCTTGCCGAGGTCGGGGTCGTCGATTTCGAATGCGTGCTCGGCGAAGCGCGCGGGTTGATCGCTGCCGCTGAAGGTAAGCGTGCGGATGACGTCCAGTTCGTCACCAAACGCGCCGACGACGGCATCGACGACAAGCTGTGTGCTGGTGTCGGTTTCGGGCTGATCGGGCGCGACGGGGGGGCTCGAGACTTTGATCTGGAAGCGGCTGGCCATGAAGTCGGCGGTGGATTCGCCGACGGTGAGGATCGAGGCGTTTCGCAGTTGGTGGAGCGCGGGCTGCGCGGGGCCGGCCTCTTCACCGATCGAGCGGATGCGCTCTTCGACCTGCGGGCGGCTGAGTTGCAGGCGGCCGGTGGAGTCGGCGGGCTCGCCCCCCCCTACGTCGGCCATGCGGGTTTGCATGGTCATGGCGATTCCGCCGCGGAACTCGGTGTCGTACATCTCGGCGCCGCGGGTGAAGAACATCGCGAGCGCGCCAAGGCAAAGGATGATGCTAACGGCGTAGAAGATGTGCCGCTTGCCGAGCCAGTTGATGTGCGGTTCGAGGGCTTTGTGAACGCCCGGGAAGACGGTGGGCAGCATGGGCAGCGAGCGGCGGCGCAGGTAGTCGGTGTAGAGCGTGTAGATCTGCCGCGTGACGAAGAGCGAAGTGAACAGCGTCGCGACCACGCCGATGATCATCGTGATCGCGAATCCCTTGACTTCGGTGGTGGCGGTGTAGAGCAGGACGAAGGAGACGATGAGGCCGGTGACGTTGCCGTCGATGATCGCGCTCATCGCGCGTGAATAGCCCAGGCGCACAGCGGTCTTGAGATCTTCCTTGTTGTTGACCATCTCCTCGCGCATGCGCTCGTAGATGAGCACGTTGGAGTCAACGGCCATGGCGATGGAGAGCACCACGCCCGCCATGCCGGGCAGGGTGAACGTGCCGTCGATCCCCGCCATCACGCCGAAGATGAGGAGCGCGTTGATGCCCAGCGCGAGCACGGCGATGCCGCCGGCGAGGAAGTAATAGCCGACCATGATCGCGGCGGTGATGATGATCGAGATGATGAACGCCTGCCGGCCGCGCTCGAGGTTGTCCTGACCGAGCGCGGGGCCGAGGGTGTTGATGGCGATGGGCTCGGGGCTGAGGGTGGCTTCGAGCCCGCCGGCCGCGAGCACGCGCGTGAGGTAGGAGATGTCGTCGCGGGAGAATTGCCCTTCGATCACGCCGCTGCGGGTGATCTGGCTCTTGAGTCGCGGCGCGCTATAGACCTGGCCGTCGAGGACGATCGCCATTTGCTCGCCTTCGTTGGCGCCGGTGAGGCGGCCCATGTAGCGACCGCCTGCGGCGTCGAGGCGAAAGCTGACCGCCGGGCGACCGAGCGAGTCGGTCGTCGGGCCGGTGGATTCGAGCGACCACGCGCGGCCGCCTTCGTGCGTCAGCGCTTTGTCGGGCGTGGTGTAGAGCAGCAGGTAGTAGTGGCCGTCGTGCTCGGCGGCGACGAGCCGCATGGACGCCTGGAAGAAGCCGATCGGGTCGGCCTTCAGCGCCGCCAGTTGCGCCGGCCGCTCGTACCACTGCTTCAGGTCGTTGATCGGATACCACTTGGCGACGGTCGATGTGGTGTGATCGGGCCCGCTTTCGGCAAGCTGCCTGCGAAGCTCGTCCATGTTCACGCCCTGCGCGGCGTCGGAGCGCACGGCGATGTGAAACTGCAGCACGCCCGCGCCGCGAAGCAGTCGCATCAGGTCTTCAGGGTCGTCGAAGCCCTTGCGCTTGGCCTGGTAGGCGTCGTACCTGGCGAGCGTGTCGTGAATCGAGTCCTTGAGGAATGGATAATCCGCTTCGAGATCGGAAAGGGCGACCTCGCGCTGCGAAGGCAGGGCGACCCACTTGCCGGTGGCTTCATCGACGGCGCGGCGGCCGGATTCAGGATCGATGTCGTACTGCACCGTCGTGGGCAGCGCGAGCACACGGGTGATGCGCGATTCGGAGAGGCTGAAGCTCATCGCGTGCTGCAGGGCGCGCTCGTACTCCAGTTCAGCCGCGGCGAGTTTGGATTCAAGGGGAAAAAGCTGCTCGTCGGAAACGGACGCATCGCGGGCTTCCTGCACGGCCAGGCGCGCGCCGACCAGTTCGCCATAGATGCGCTCGAGCTCGCCGATCGCCAGTTCGCGGTCCGACCCGGCGCGGCCGCCGAAGCGCTGCGTCGCATTGCCCTGCTGCAGGGCCTCTTCGAGGGCCGCCTGCGGAATCTCGGCCTCGGCGACAAGCCGCTGAAGCTGCTCGCGGAACGCCCGCTGCAGCGCCTTGACCTCGTCGCTGGGCAAGGGCATGACGATCTCGATGCGATCGACGCCCAGCGGATTCATGGTGATGTCGAGCTGGCCCGTCGGGTTGATGCGGTCCTTGAGGACGATGATCGTCTGCTTGAGCGTTTCGAGGGGCGTGTTGCTCTTGCTGGTATCGACGTAGTAGATGAGGCTGACGCCGCCCTGCAGGTCGCGTCCCAGGTGCAAACCCTTGGACAGCAACGACCACGTGCAAAACACGATGACGGCGGCGATCAGCAATAGCTTCAGGACCATGTTCTTCATGGTGGAGCGCTTTCAGTTCACGAGGTTTGGCTTCGCGCTTCGTCGGGCGAGGCGCGCTGTTCGTTCAGTCTTTCTCGCTCGAGGACGCGTCCGCGGCGGAGTCTTCCGCCGATTTGTCGCCTCGCGAGGAAAGTATGTGCTGCACCGCGGATCGGGCGAAGGTGATCCGCGTGTTGGAGGATTCATCGACTTTGAGGACGATCGTGTCGGGCTTGATTTCGACGACCGACCCGATCACGCCGCCGGAGGTCTGCACCCGATCGTGCTTGTGGATGTTGCCCAGGAGCTGGTCGCGGCGGCGTTTTTCGCGTCGCTGGCCCCAGGAGGAAAGGACGATGACGCCGACGATCATGAGCAGCATGATGAGCATGAAGTTCATGTCGAAGATGCCGCCGGGGCGAGCGGGCGTCGTTCCGCCGTTGGCGGCGGCGTCGCCGGGCGTCCCCTGGACGGGCGTGCCGGGCGTGGGGGCGGCCCCGTCCTGCGCGAATGTGAAAACCGCGTGATCGAATTCAAACATGGTTCAGCGACCGCTTTCTGATTGTTCAACACCATCCACGGGCGACCGGGCCACCAGGGCGGCGTCGGAACGCGCCACGGGCCAGGTTCGCCAAAAGTCCGACCACGCATCTTCCCGTATTGCCCTGCGAATGTCCACCATGAGGCGCTGGAAGTGTCTCAGATTGTGCAGCGTGCCCAGAATCGGCCCCAGCATCTCCCCAGCCATGAACAAATGCCGCAGATACGCCCGGCTGAATCCGCCGCGGCAGGCCGGGCAGTCACATTGTTCGTCAATCGGGCGGTCGTCTTCCGCGAAGCGGGCGTTTCGCAGGTGAAGTCGGCCCACCGGGGTGAAGACGTTGGCGTTGCGGCCGTTGCGCGTGGGCAGGACGCAGTCGAACATGTCCACGCCCGCGGTGGCCGCCATCGCCAGGTCGCGCTCGTAGCCCACTCCCATCAGATATCGCGGCTTGTCACTGGGCAGCAGCGGAGCGGTGAACCGCACGATAGTTTCGATGTCCTCCGCGCTTTCGCCGACCGCGACGCCGCCGATGGCGTAACCGGGCAAGTCAACGCCACAGACCTGCGTGACGGACCGAGCGCGCAGATCGAGATTCGTCCCCCCCTGCACAATTCCGAAAAGCGCTTGTTCATCAGGTCGCCGGTGCGCCTCGACGCACTGCTCCAACCATCGCACAGTCCGTTCGCAGGCGACCATCAGACGACCGAGATGTTCTTTCGCATCTCGATCCGCCGCTTGCGTCTTCGCACCCACCGCATCCTCGTCGGACTCGGTTCTGACACCGGGCGGACAATCATCCAGCGCCATGATGATGTCCGCGCCGAGATTGTTCTGCACCTGCATCGCGGTTTGCGGAGTCAAGTGCACCATCAACCCGTCGATGATCGACTTGAACGTGACGCCCTCGTCGTCGATGGCGTTGATGTCGGCCATCGAGAACGCCTGATAGCCGCCGGAGTCGGTGAGGATGGGCCCGTCCCAGCACATGAACTTATGCACCCCCCCCCGGCGGTCGATCAGATCCGCGCCGGGGCGCAACATGAGGTGATAGGCGTTGTTGAGGATGATCTGCGCGCCGGTCTCCCGCACCTGCTGCGGCAGCAGGCCCTTGACTGAGCCGCGCGTGCCCACGGGCATGAACGCGGGCGTGTCGAAGCTGCCGTGCGGCGTGTGCACCCGGCCGACCCGACCGCCGACGCCTCCCGTCAAGGCGCTGCGATGCATGATCTCGAACTTCAGCGGCGGCATGCTCACGTCCGCCCGTCGCGCGAAGCTTCGCTGAGAACTCGCTTCTCGCGATCCGTCAGGCTTTGCAGCCCTTCGACGCGAATCTTGTCGAGAATGCGATCGACCTCGGCGGTGGCGCCGGTTTCTCGCCGCGCGGACACCGGCCGCACGGACTTCCTGCCACGGTAATGGTGCGATGTGGGATCGACTCGGCCGAGAATGTCGAAGAAGTCGTGCAGGTGGTGCGCGTGGCGGATGAAGTAAAAGCCCGCAACGGCGCCGCCAAGGTGCCCCGCCTCGCCCCCCGCGTTCTCGCCCGCGAAGAGCACCGTGAGAAACGCGACCGCGACCAGCGCATACGCCAGCGTCGCCAGCCGCATCGGGATGATGAAGAACAGCAGCACCTGCGCGTTGGGGTTGAGATACGCGCCAGCCATGATGACGCCGAAGACGCCCGCGGAAGCGCCGATCAGCGGCGTGTATGGATCGTCAAACAGAAGCCCCGGCACGCGGTCCATGCCGAACATCGCATGCGCCGCGAACCCGGTGATGTTCAGCAGCACGTACATCAGCGCGCCGAAAATGCCGCACAGAAGATAAAACGCAAGGAACCGCTTGCGGCCGAGGTATTGCTCGACCATCGGGCCGAAGAAGAACAGCCCGATCATGTTGAACAACAGGTGCGCGAACATGCCGTGCGCGTGCAGGAACTGAAACCCGATCAGCCGCCAGAATTGAATCTGCAGGAAGCCGCGGTAGGTCGAAAAGTGCATTAGCGACTCGATCGGCCGCATGAACGAGATCGGCTCGACGCCGACGCGGATCAGCGAACCTCCCACGTTGACGAACAGCGCCCGCTCGCCCGCGAGCGGCTGCCAGGCTCGAAGCGCCGGGTCGTCCTCGAGCGGCCAGCTCCATCCGCCGGGACGAGTGACATGGCGGCCGGCGGAATCCATCATCGCCGTCACGACCATGTCCGATCGGATCAGCGCCGACTCATCGATGCTCGCGGCATCGACGTTGTCCGCGAAACGCAGTCCCATCGAAACGGGGACCATCGGCAGCGCTGCGTCGATCAGGAACACCGCTATGCATGCGACGATGATCCACGTCGTGACGGACCAGACGCGCATGGGCGGAATGACGCCGCCGCGCCCGCCGCGCGCGCGTCCCCCCCCGGCGCTCCACCGACCCGTGCCAGCGTCGTCTCGAATGTAATCGCGGTCATAAATGCCCATGGCCGGCGTGCTCGTCGGTGGATGGTCCCTCAGCGAACCTTGGTATTGGGAAAACGGTCATCCGAGCCGTCAGAATACGCGATTCGTGCGACCGCCGCTCGGTTACCGTTCGCTCCGCTGTTTGCGCTCGGTGACGCGCTGCAGCAGCCGGCGCTCGCTTGCGGTGAGGCTTTCGATGCCGCTGCGCGAGATTTTCTCGAGTATGCCGTCCATCTGCCGCGATTCCGCCTCTTCGCGCTGCCGCGCTTTCTCGGCGCGCTTGAGCTGGCGCAGCGCGCGGCGGGAAACGCGCTGCGTATCGCGGCGCGGTTCGTTGCCATAATCGCCGTACAACCCTTCGTACTCGTACCCCATGAACTCGTCGGTGAAGCGAAGCTGGCGGATCGTCATCCAGCACGTGATCCCGCCGAACACCGCCACGCCGACGAGCATGTACCGCTCCGTCACCGCGCCGAAGATCCCAAGCAGAATCGCCCCGATGTAGCCCGCATACACCGCCAGCCGCATCGACCGGCTGTAACCCATCGTCGGCCACAAAAGACTCTGCGCAATCCGGCCCCCATCAAGCGGA
>CAZLDF010000162.1:0-4240 GCA_964558095.1 uncultured Isosphaeraceae bacterium
GGACAAGAGCGCATTTGCAAATACGTAACCCAAAAGCGTCGAAACCCTTGTGGCTGCGGCTCTTCCGCGTGCGAAAATTTTTGCGCTGCGCTCAGATCGTTCGTGTCGCGTTCCGGTGGACAACCGGTGGTTATGCACATCGAAGCGGCGCGGGCTTGTCACGGCGGCGTCGTCTCGATAGCGCGCACCAGCGCGCTGCGGCGCATCATCGTCCGAAATCCTTCGCCCCGGTACAGCTTCACCGCGGGCCCGTTCGCCTCATCGACCGCCAGCACCACGCTGCGCTCGCGCCGACCGGCCAGAAGCGACAGGCCGTGGCGAAGCAGGCTTCGGCCCAGACCCCGGCCGCGGGCGCTCTTCACCAGCCCCATGTACACCAGCTCCACCTGATCCTGGTGCTGGCTGGGATTCAGCAGCAGCAACCCGACGCCGCGATCCGCTTCGTAAAGCAGCGTCCACAGCGAGGGCTCGAACCGGCCGGTCTCGCGATGACCGGCGAGGATGTCTTCGGTTCGGCGCAGTCCCACCAGACCCGGACAATCGAGCGTGTCTTCATACGTCGCGTCGAGAATGGCGAGCAGTTCGTCGTGGATCGATTCCGCGTACGGCCTCGCGCAAACGCCATCGGGAAAGGACCACTGCGGCGCGGAGCGACGCGTGGGCATCGCTCGCTGCAGGTAGCTGAGCCTGGCGAGAAACCGAAAGCCCGCGGCTTCGAACGCCAGCCGCTCGAGCGACTCGTTGGGCTCCAGCAGCGCCTGCGCGAGGCTGACGCGGCGGCCGTCGATCGCGTCGGCCACGCGGCGAATGACCTGCGCCGTCTCCGCGGCGTGTTGATGCGAAGAGGGTCGATTGGCGAAGATCATCGCGGTCCTGCCCGGCGAGGGAACCGCCAAGGCCGCGGCCGTCACCGCCCCGGCATCGTCCAGCCGCGCGTAGAAATGCCCCAGGTCCACGCCGCTCGCCTCGGCATAGCCGAGAAACCGCTCCGCAGCGTCCGCGTCATCGCGGCCTGCGGGTGAAACCAGCCGCACCGCCGCAGCCATGAGCAGGCCCGGCCCGACGCGGACGACGCGGTCGATGGGCCACCGGTGGCCGCCTTCGCCGGGGATTGGCTCGGGCGCGCCGTCTTCGGGCGGCTGCAACTGCGATCCGCCGGTGTGCGAAACGGTCATATGCAGTTCCTGCAAGCCTTGGCCATCGGTCGGCCGGTTACTACAATGTAGGTTTGCTCCCTGCCCGCGGCCCAATCGGAGATCGCCCATGACCCGCACCGCCGGTCTGTTGCTCACCCGGCTTCGCGCCCACAAGTTGCTGGCCCTGCACACGCTGGTGCTCGCAGCCGCTTTGTGCCTGCTCGGCGCCAGCCATCCCACGCCCGCTGCGGTGCCCTATCGCTGGGAGCTCGACTTCGAGCCCGGCGAGCTGCGATTGTTCGTCGATGCCGCGGAAGGCCGCGCCTACTGGTTCTTCACCTACAAGGTTGTCAACAACACCGGCAAGGATCGCGTCTGGGCGCCCAGCTTCGTCCTCTACACCGACCAGGGTGAAATCCTCAAGTCCGGCGACGAAGTCCCCAGCGCCATCACAAGCGAACTGCTCGCCCTTATGGGCAACGTCCTGCTCGAGAACCAGTTCCAGGTCATCGGCGACATCAAGGTCGGCGAAGAAAACGCCAAAGAAGGTCTCGTTGTCTGGGCCGCCGGCGACACCGACATCACCGAACTCAGATTGTTCATCGGCGGCATCAGCGGCGAAACCGCCCGCGTCCAGAACCCCGTCACCGGCGAATCGGTCGTTCTCCGCAAGACCCTCCAGCGAACCTACCTCATCCCCGGCGACCCGCTCGCCCGCGGCACCGACCCCATCGACCTCACGGCCCAAGAGTGGATCATGCGGTGAACCGGACCTAAACTCCGCGTTCGTAGGCAGGTTGAAAATCGACGACCAACCACTGCGCAGGGGCACGAGGCCCCTCGCGAAACGAGTCGATGTCGTCTGACCTCCGACTTCTGACCTCTGCCCTGCGACTCCTGATTTCCGAACCCCGAACCCCAGACTCCGGACCCCTTCTCCATGGCACATAAAAAGGGACAAGGTTCCTCCAAGAACGGCCGCGACAGCAACGCGCAGTACCGCGGCATCAAGCTCTTCGGCGGCCAGGCGGTGCGCAGCGGCGGCATCATCGTGCGCCAGTGCGGAACGCCCTTCAAGCCCGGCTACATGGTCGGCATCGGCCGCGACAACACGCTTTACGCGCGAACCGACGGCGCAGTCCGCTACCGCGGCCGCACCGTTGATGTCGTCCCCACCGGCGACGAAGTCCCGCAATATCGCGCCGTCGAGCACAGGTCTGTCGCGACGACTGCGTGAACCGCGGATGCGAACGAAATCCCACGCCTAAGCGTGGAACTTGATCAGTTGCGGATGAAGCCCCACGCTCGCGCGTGGGGCTCGTTGCTCCCATGCTTGTCGATACCTGCACCATCTATGTTCGTTCCGGCCGCGGCGGTCATGGGTGCGTGAGCTTCCGACGCGAGAAGTACATTCCCAAGGGCGGACCCGACGGCGGCGACGGGGGCAAGGGCGGCGATGTCGTCCTCGTCGCAGACCCGCACCTCGACACGCTCCTCAAAGCCTCCCACATGCCCCACAAACGCGCCGCCAGCGGCGAAAGCGGCCAGGGCAAGTCCATGCACGGCGCCGACGGGGCCGACTGCGTCGTCCCCGTGCCCCTCGGCACGCTCATCTATGACAAGGACACCAACGAGAAGCTCGCCGACCTCAGCGAGCCGGGTCAGCGCGTGATCGTCGCAAAGGGGGGGGAAGGCGGGCTCGGCAACGAACACTTCAAGAGCCCCACCAACCAGACGCCGCGGCAATTCACCGAGGGCGGCGAACCCCAGGAGCGCACGCTCTGGCTGGAATTGAAACTGATCGCCGACGTGGGGCTTGTGGGCCTTCCCAACGCGGGCAAATCGACGCTGCTGCGGGCGATCAGCCGCGCGAATCCGAAGGTGGCGGACTATCCGTTCACCACGCTCTCGCCTCATCTGGGCATCGCGGAATTGCCGGGCGACAAAGGGGGGGGCAGAAGACTGGTGTTCGCCGACCTGCCGGGGCTGATCGAAGGCGCATCAGGGGGGGCGGGTCTCGGGCACGACTTCCTCAAGCACATCGAGCGCACAAAGCTGCTGGTGCACCTGGTTGATGTGCGACCCGTCGATGGCTCGGACCCGATCGCCAACTACGAAACCATTCGTGGCGAACTGAACGCCTATTCCAGCGAGCTGGCGCTGAAAGCCGAGATCGTCGTGCTGAGCAAGATCGACTTGATTCCCGATGACGCGGAACGAGACCGGCTGGCGGACATCATCGCCGGGCGCCTGGGCATGCCGCGGGGCCAGCGGCCGCTGATGATCAGCGGCGCGACAGGCCAGGGGACGCGCGAGCTGCTCGAAGCGTGCTGGCAAGCGGCTCATGAACAGGCGGCGACCCCGCCGCGCTGGCGCGGCGAAAGGGCCGAACCCGAACGCCGCGCGGGGTGATCGGGCTCGTTCTCGCCACGTGCCACAGCCGAGCGGCGGCATCGGTCGAAGCCCTCACCTGCCTGAATGAACGAATGTGGATAAGTGTCGTCGTCGCCGCGATCGCCGGCGCTGACATCGCTGGGCGATCCTAACATGGCGCGCGCCAGGCCGCGCGACCGCGGCCGATTCAATTCGTCGGCAGAAAGGAGTCCACTATGACGCTGACGCATGAACCTGTGATCGCTTCGTTTTCTTCGCGCCAGAAGCAACTGCGTGCAGCACTGGAACGCTGCGGCGATCCGCGAAAGACATCGAACTGGGAAAGCGGCGGAGAGAACTATGTCCGGCGCTGCGAGCTTACAAACGCGGACTTCCCGCAGCTCATCGCCGAGTCGCGTCAATGGCTCGAACGAGAGGACTGGCCGGAAGATCCCGACGACCTGACGATCTATGCGCCGATCCACGCGTGGCGCTGCCTGGCGCAGCTTGGCGCGATTGAGGCCGTCGATCCGCTGCTGAGCATGTTGGGGCCGCTGGATGAACTCGATGACGACTGGTATCTGCAGGAGATTCCACACGTCTTCGCGGTGATGGGGCCGGCGGCGATCCCCGCGATTGCCGCCTATCTTGCCGATGAGGACAAACTGGAATTCCCCCGCGTCTGTGCCGCTAATGCGCTCAAGGCAATTGCCGAACGGCATCCGGCGCAT
>CAZLDF010000163.1:0-2558 GCA_964558095.1 uncultured Isosphaeraceae bacterium
CTCGATGGCGAGGATGGCGAGCGCCAGGTGCGTGTCGACGTCCTGATCGTTGCTCGAGGCAAGCACTTCCGCCGGCACGTTGCGCTTGAAGTCCGTCACTTCCTCCGGCCGCTCGTCGATGAGCAGCGCGACAACGTCCAGGTCGGGATAGTTGTGCTTCATGCCCATCGCCATGTTCTGAAGCAGGATCGTCTTGCCGGCCTTGGGCGGCGCGACGATCAGGCCGCGCGTTCCGAACCCGAGCGGGCAGAACAGGTCGATCAGGCGACACGCGGGCGGACAACCGGGATACTCGAGCGTGATCCGCGGCTGTGGGTCGATCGCCGTCAAATCGCCGAAGGGTTTTCGCCGGGCATATTCACGCGCGGGCAGACCTTCGATTTCGACAAAGTCCTCGACGACCGGCCGAGCGGTGCGCGGGCCGCGTCCGCGGCGCCGGCGCGGCTTGCGGCTGGCGACCTGCGCCGTGACGCGCTGGCCGTGGCGCAGTGGATATGTTTCCGCCAGCGCCAGCGGCACAAATGGGTCATCGGCGCGATCGACCAGCCCGTTGTCGAACTGGCGAATGCGGCCCTCGGCGTTCTGCGGCCATTCGAGAATGCCGGTGACCGTCACGGCGGGCGTTTGAACCGTCTGTTCAGGATTCAAGGGACCATTCCGGGTGGGCAGCGAAGAGTCGCTTGTCCGATCCGACCGATCGATCGGTGGTGATCGGCGCGCACAGCGACCACTTCGAGATGAAGCGACTCGATTTCGCTTGAGTCAGCGTGCAGGCGAAGTCGGCCCCCAGCGACCCCGCACTGCCTATGCAGCAGTAGAGCATTCCTGAGTTGTGCTGTCAAGTCTCTTTTCGTCACCAGACAACGCGCGGATTCATCATTTCATTCCCGCCAGGGCCACCGCCAACTCCGCCGCCAGCGCCGCGTTGCTCCGCAGCAGCGCGATGTTCGCCGTCAGCGTCCGGCCCACGGTGGCGCGGGCCATGTCCTGAAGCAGCAGCGGCGTGAGAGCGGCGCCCGCGATCCCGCTTCGCGATGCGCGATCCAGAGCCCCCGCCAGCGCTCGCTCGGCTTCGGCGGGATCGAGTGCGAATGCGTCGAGGACGGGGTTGCTCAGCACGATGCCCGTTCGCCGCTCGAGCGTGCGCCAATGATGGCTGCACAACATCGCGGCGTCATCGATCGAATCGACGCGCTGGCTCAGTGGAAGCGTGCCATCGCCGCGGACGTAGAACTGCGCGAACCAGTCCGAGCGCCAGCCGACGACGGGCACGCCCAGCGCTTCGAGGCTTGCGAGCGTCGCGGGCAGGTCGAGGATGGACTTCGCGCCGGCGCAGACGATGCACGTGGGTGTGGAGGCGATGGCGCGCAGGTCGGCCGAAACATCCGGTGCCTGCTGCCAGTTGCGATGCACGCCGCCGATGCCGCCGGTCGCGAAAACTCGAATGCAGTCGGAAATGTCGAGAATGGGGGGGGCGCAGGCGGCAAGCGTCGCAGCGACCGTCGTGCCCGCGGTGCGTCCGCTCATCAGTGCGTGCGCGAGGTCGGTCGTCGAGCATTTGCCCGCCGATGCATCCGTCGCCAGACGCTCGATCTGCTGGTTCGTCAAGCCGATGTGCAGCGTTCCATCGAGCACCGCGATCATCGCGGGCACGGCCCCGCCCGCCCGCACGACGTCGATGAGCAGTCGGGCCAGCGCGAGGTTCGCGGGCGTCCCGGCGTCCCAGCCCTCGATGACCGCATCACGCGGCGGCGCGAACGGCTGTCGCGGCAAACCGGTGGTGATCACCGCGCTCTCCAGCGCCACGACGGGTTCGCCCCGACGCAGGGCGTCAAGAACTTGCGGCAGGACAACGACGCTTGGCTGGTTCACGTGGCGAACATCCGCGCGTTTTCCGTAATGCGCTTGCGAATCATCATCGTGAACGTCATCGTCATCGCCCGCTGCGCACGCGACCGCCCATGCGGCGCTTGGGCACGGCCTTGGGCACGATGCCGCCGGGGAACAGCTTTGCGTTCTCCGCCTCCTGCGCGGTGGGCGGGCGCACGCCCATGCGGTTCTGCTGCGTGCGCTGCTTCTCCTGGCGCTGCGCTTCGCGAAGCTGGCGTTCGAGGACCTCCGGCGGAATCGGTCCGGCCTCGAATTCCTTCATCTCCGCACGCTCGATTTCGACATTGGTCAACTGCTCGATTTGCGAAAGCAGCTCGCCCTGCTCGGGCGTGACGAACGTCCACGCCACGCCGTCGCGCCCGGCGCGTGCCGTGCGCCCGATGCGGTGCACGTACACTTCTGGATCTTCCGGCACGTCGAAATTGATGACGTGCGTGATGTCATCGACGTCGAGTCCACGGGCCGCAAGGTCCGACGCCACGAGCACGCTCAACTGGCCTTCGCGCAGCTTGGTCATCACGCTGTTGCGCTTGGACTGATACATGTCGCCGTGGATCGCGTGCGCGTCGATGTTCTTGCCTTGAAGATAGCGAGTCAGCCCATCGACGGTCTGCTTGGTGCGGCAGAAGATCAGCGTGAGCGCCGGGTCTTCGTGCTCGAGCAAATGC
>CAZLDF010000164.1:0-6135 GCA_964558095.1 uncultured Isosphaeraceae bacterium
ATCGATGGGGCTACCAGTGTGCGATTGCTGGCGACTACTTCGACACCTACACCGTGGTGATGCGTGAACTTCGCGCCAAGCGATGGGAAGCGTGCGCGTTGCTGCTCCGCAAGCTCGATGAATTGACGAAGCAGGGCGGCGAAGAACGGCTCGCCGAGCTGAACGCACGCGTCCAGGCGAAAGTGGCAGCTCTGAACGCCGCGATGGAATCGGGCGAGGACGACGGCTACCCGCCCAACCAGCGATGAATCTTGGCGTCGTCAGCCGCGCCAGTAATTGCCCGAAAGTGGATCGTATCCGGACCCATCGTCACTGATCGGCTCGCCTTCGATCGACTTTCCGCATCACATACGCCGCGGCCCACAATCCCGTGATCGCCTCGCGATGCACCACCGTCGGCGGGTACTCCGCATTCACCGGCTGCAAGCGCACAAACTCGATATCGCTTGCATCCCCCCCCTCACGCCCCTCGAAGAACACTCGCTTGAACGTCGTTTCGTTGTTCTTCTCCAGGCGGACGAAACAGTCGCTGCCGCTGGGCGTGGGCAACGCCGGGCTGAACACCACGATCTCGCCTTCCTTGTAATCAGGCTCCATCGAGTCGCCGACCACGCGCGCCGCGAACGCCTGCGGGTCGCTCACGTCCGGGCAGGCGATGTATTCGTCGGCGACCGAAGCGGGATAATCGAGATCGGTGAACTCCGCGGGATAACCCGCTGCGACCTTGTTGATGACTGGGATGCGGCCCAGCGACATCATCGCCCGCAGCGCCACGTCGTCGCTGTTCTCACGCGCGTCCGCACTCCCACCTCTCTTTCGCTTGCCGCGAAGCAGGCGCGATTGCTCCATCAATGCCTGCATCTGCCCGCGCAAGGCCGCGGGCACGCTGGCCCACCGCACCGCCGCGACGATCCGGCCATCCTCTATCGACAGCGCCCGCTCGATCGCCGCGGCCCGCTCCTCGCTGATCGTGCGCCCGCCGGTCTCCATCTGCGAAAGCTGGGCTTTGGAGCACCCAATGGCGCGGGCGAGGTCATCAAGGGTCATCCCCAAGCGGTTGCGCTCGTGCCGAATCAACCTGCCGGCTTCGATCTGGTAGCCCATTTGATGTGGTCCTCAGTCCATTGGGGGCCAATGGGACAAAAAAATCTACAATTTTGTGAACATTGACCTTGCTGTTCACGCTCTTGTGTCGTAGATTGTAAACCACGAAGCGGACGTTTTCAAGGTTGAAAACAATTGAATCCGGCGGAAAGGGGCATCAGCGTGGCGGGAACGAAGGAAGGCGGCGGGCGATGCGTGGCGGCGGCGCGGGCGCGGGCAGGAGCAAAGGTCGGGGCCGTGGGGGCGAGTGGGGCGCGTGGGGCCGGGGGGGCGGCGCACGCGGGAACACCAGCGGCGTCACCCATCGCGGTCGAGCTTGGGCTGGATGACCGTTCGCAGCCAACATCGCATCTCCGCGAAGACGTGCGGCGGGCGAGCGAAGTGACGCTCGGCCTGGCGGAGCACCTGGGCAGGCCCGACCGGGCGCTGGTTCGTGGCGTGTATGACCGCGGCCTGTCCGCGGCGGACATCGCGCGGGCCGCCGGCGCCCCGCCGCGACGACTGCAGCGGCGGCTGAACGTGGTGATGGATCGTCTGGCGTCGGCGGCGTACCGGCAGGTGCTGGCGCAGGGGGGGGACTGGCCCGCGGCCCGCCGGCGCATCGCCACCGCCGTCATCGTCCACGGCCTGTCGCAGCGCGACGCCGCATCGCAATTGAAACTCTCGCTGCACACCGTTCGCAGAGAGCTGGCGCGCATCCGCGCAATGCTCGATGCGAGAGAGAAGCGCAACAACCGTGGAGACACGGAGGGGTGAATGGGTGAAACGACGCCGGACTGAGTCAAGGGGGGGGCGAAGGTCCGGGTTGTGACGTTGCGATGATTTGGTGAGAGTGACACGCCGGACCTGAGTCCTGGGGGGGCGAAGGTCCGGGTGATTGGTGATTGGTTCCCCCGGCGCGCGCCATTCTTCGTTGTTCGTCCGAGTCGCTAATCCCTAATCCCCAATCCCTAGTCCCTCGTGCACCGGGGAGCACATATGTCAATTCATATCACAATCGAACGCAGGGTGTCCGCATCGGCGACGCAGTCACAGCGCGTCCGCGAGGTTGCTGCGATGTTCGGCCTGGACGCGGATGACAAAGCATGCGACAGCATCATCATCGTGCCGCGGACGACGATCACAATCGAGCCGGGTCAAGTCATTTTCATCACCGGCCCTTCCGGGGGCGGGAAATCGGCGATCCTCGACCTGATCGACAGCGAACTTCGCGATCGGGGCGTCCCGGCGATCGACGTGAACAACAAGTCTTCACGACCGGCGGAAAACGTCCCGCTGATTGATGCGATCCCTGCGCCGCTGGAAGAAGCTCTGGCGCATTTGTCGCGGGCTGGACTCGCGGACGCCTTTGTGTTCCTGCGGTCGCCGTCGCAGCTTTCGGAGGGGCAGCGCGCGCGCTTCGAGCTGGCATGCGCGATGCTCGAGGCGGACGCGACGAGGCAAGCCGCGGTTAAGCATGCAACGACGTCTTGTGCCGAGCAGGTGGCGGTCATCCTCGCAGACGAATTCCTCGCCACGCTCGATCGCATCACCGCAACGATCATCGCGCGCAACGTTCGCAAATGGATCACGCGCACGGGACATGCGTTCATCTGCGCCACGACGCACGACGACCTGCTCGAACATCTTCAACCTGATCTTGTGATTCACAAGGACCTGGGCGATGCGATTGAACTCATTCCAGTGGCACAGGCGCGCCAAGCGGTGGCACAAGCGTCTCGCCAAGCAGTGGCACAGGCGTCTCGCCAACCGGTGGCACAGGCGTCCCGCCTGTGATCGCTGCGTCGGCCTCGACGGTCGAAGCAGCGATGCGGAAGTGCAACAACATCCGCTGATTCAACAACACCATGAACGATGCCTCGATCAATCTTGAATCAATCCTCATCGAACCAGGCACGCGCGACGACTACGAAGCGCTGGCGAAGTTCCACTATCGCCCCGGCCAGCCGCGGGTCATCACGTGCATCTTCCGGGCTCTGCACGATGCGCCGACGATCGTCGATCGCGCGCTGGGGCGGCGCGAAGCGATCGCAGCGCGAACCGTGGGCGTGCTGGTGGTGGCGCGCCCGCGACTGGGCAGCGCGAGCCGGGACCTCGCGACGGGCAGCCGGTATCGCGGTCTGTCGCGCGCACACCAGGCCGCGATGATCAATCGCGAAGTGCGCACGATCAACCGGGTGATCGTGCATCCGCAGTTCCGGGGACTGGGCATCGCGGTGGGGCTCGTCGGGCATGCGCTGGCGACCGCTGAAACGATCTATACCGAGGCGCTCGCAGCGATGGGGCGCGTTTGCCCGTTCTTCGAGCGCGCGGGGATGACGCGATTCGACGCGCCGCCGAACCCCGAGCATTCGCGATTGATCGATGCGCTGCATCACGTCGGATTGCCGCCGTCGAGTCTTGCGTCGCCCGAGGTCGTCGAGCGGCATCTCGCGAAGCTTTCGCCGGGCGAGCGCGAGTTTCTGCACTGCGAACTCGTGCGCTTGCACATGTGCGTCGAGCGCCTCACGCGCCGCGACAACCCAGTGATTCCGATTGACGCGCTGCTTGCAGGTGCGCGCAGGCGGTTGCTGTCGCAGCCCGTGTATTACCTCTTCCGCGCGGGAGGACGGCTTGGGGACCAGGGACTAGGGACTAGGGATTAGGGACTAGGGACTAGGGACTAGGACGAGCAACGAAGAACGCGAGCCGGATGAACCAATCACCAATCACCAATCACCCAAACGTTCGCCCCCCCAGGACTCAGGTCCGGCGTGTGACTCTCACCAAATCACCAAATCACCAAATCACCAAATCACCAAATCACCAAATCACCAGATCACCAGATCACCAGATCACCAGATCACCAGATCACCACATCGTCACATGACTGACATTCAGCTCAACAAGCTTCACGCCCATCCGGACAACGCCAATCGCATGCGGGATCGCGATTTGCGCAAGTTGATCGGCCATCTCCGCGCGACCGATCACTGTCCCGCGATCATCGTGCGGCCGCACCCGACCATCACGGGCGACTACCAGATTCTCGATGGTCATCATCGAGCGATGGCGCTGCGAGCACTCGATCGCGAAAGCGCACCGTGCGACATCTGGAACGTCGATGACGAACAGTCGCGCATCCTGCTGCTGACGCTCAACCGGCTTCGCGGCGAGGACGATCCGCAGCTCCGCGGCAAGCTGCTGCGCCAGCTCGCGCAATCGCAGGGCATCCGGCGGCTGGCTTCGCAACTGCCTGAGACGCGCAAACGGATCGAGCGACTGATCGAAGCGTCCAGGCCCGCTCCGCCAGTGTGTCGCCCGCCGCCCGCGGAGCACACGCTTCAAGGCGTCACGTTTTTCCTCACGCCGTCGCAGATGGAGGCGCTGGACCGCGCGCTGCGGCGGGTTTCTTCCAATCGCAGCGTCGCGCTGGTCTCGCTGCTGAAACTCAACGGGGTCGCACCATGAATCATCAGGTCGAAGCGAGGGAATTGATCGAATCGAATCCGGCGCCGGCGCCGCCCCCGGTGCCCGTGCCGAAGCCAAAGCCCAGACGTCTTCGCCGGCGCGATCGCTGGCGCGGCAATCGGATGATGCGCCGGTTCATCGACCAGATTCTCGCGGGCGAGTTGACGACGTACCAGATCGCGGACGTGCTCACGCTGGCTGCCGACGAACTGGGCAAGCTCGCCGAGCGCGAAGCCGCGGTGCGCCCGCTGCGCGGCTTCTCGCGACTGGGCGACATGCGGGCGCAACTGGCCGCGAGCGATTACCGCGCCGCGGTCATCAACCGGCTCGCCTCCATCGCGCTCAGCGAAACCAGCCAGAAGGAGGACGACATCGCCCGCAAGGCGTGCACCGATTTTCTGCGGCTGAAGTTCGACGCCTTCGCCCATCTTTCCGAGCAGCCAACGGAGCAGGAGGCCCACGAGAGCGATGCGCTGGTGATCGAGCTGCTCAAAGAACTGTCGGAAGTGCGCAAATGATCAACGTTGCTGCATTTGTTCTGATCCAGAAACCCGCTTGCAACGGTCGAAAATGCGGTTTCGCCATGATCGAACTGCGGACGGAGTTCGCGGAGGCGCGCCGATGATCGATCTGCGTCCATATGTCGGCCCGCGCCGGCGAATGAGCCGCGTCGAACCGCAGACGCCCGACGAGCTGCACTTCTGGGTGCAGAACGTGCTGGGCTTCGATGTGCCTCGCGCGCCGCTCGTCGCGGGCCACGCTGCGCCGCTGGATTACCTGGCGCATGCATTCTTCGAGGAATCCAAGCCGCGCGACTGCATCGTCTGGGCGAACCGCGGCGGAGGCAAGACGCAGCTTGGCGCCATCGCCACGCTGCTCGATCTGCTCTTCAAGCCCGGCATTCAGGTGCGAATCCTCGGCGGGTCGTTCGAGCAGTCGTCGAAGATGCACCGCGCGCTGCGGCACATGCTCGATGACGAAGTCTTCGCCGACCTGGTGCGCGATCGCGTCACCGGTCGGTTCGTCGAACTAACCAACGGCAGCCGCGTCGAAGTGCTGTTTCAGTCGCAGCGGTCGGTCCGCGGCCAGCGCGTGCACCGGCTGCGCTGCGATGAAGTCGATCTGTTCGAACCCGACGTATGGGATGCGGCGCAGTTCGTCACCCGCAGCGGCCGGTGCGGCCGCCACTTCGTCCACGCTTCGATCGAAGTGTTCTCCACCATGCACCGGCCCTTCGGTCTGATGCAAAGGCTCATCGACGAAGCGCCGAATTCCGAGCGCAAAGTCTTCCAGTGGAACATCATCGACGCGCTGGAGCGTTGTTCCGCCGAGCGACCGTGCGCTTCGTGCGCGCTGCTTCCCGCGTGCGGCGGGGCGGCGAAGCAGGCGCGCGGCTTCATCGCGATCGACGACGCCATCCAGCAATTGCAGCGCGTCGATCCCCAAACGTGGAAAGCGGAAATGCTCTGCGAGCAGCCCCGGCGAAGCGAACTGGTCTTCCCTGAGTTCGACGCGGCGCTGCACGTCCAGCCGTTCGCTCGCGAGCACGTTCGCGAGCGCGACGGGCGCTGGATCGGCGGC
>CAZLDF010000165.1:0-3227 GCA_964558095.1 uncultured Isosphaeraceae bacterium
CGCCTGGCAATTGGGCTTGTCGTACGACTGGCCGAAGTATTCGGACAGCATCTTGTGTCGGCAGCGCACGCGCGTGCAGAAGCTCGCCATGTGATTGAGAAGCTCGCGCGAGGCGGCGATCACAAGCTGCGGCTGCTCGGCGTTCTCCGCGCTCTTCTTGATGAGCTTTTCCCATCGGATGACGTCGCCGATGGAATAGAAAAGCACGCACTCGGCTTCGAGGCCGTCACGCCCCGCGCGACCGGTCTCCTGCTGATAGTGCTCGACGCTCTTGGGCATGCAGGCGTGGACGATGCAGCGCACGTCGCTGCGGTCGATGCCCATGCCGAACGCGACCGTCGCACAGACGACGTCGAGCTTTTCGGCGGAGAAGGCGTCCTGCACGCGCGAGCGCTCGGGGCCTTGCATGCCCGCGTGGTAATGCGCTGCGTTGACGCCGTTGGCCTTCAGGAACGCCGCCATGTACTCGGTGTCTTTGCGGCTGAGGCAATAGACGATCACCGCCTGCTTCTCGTGCCTTCGGATCGCCTCCAGCGTCTGCAACTGCACGTCCATCGCCGGAAGCACGCGATAGGTGAGGTTCGGCCGATCGAAAATGCCCACGAGCACGTTGGGATTGACCAGCGCCAGCCGCTCGACGATGTCGTCGCGCACGCGCTGCGTCGCCGTCGCGGTATAGGCGTGCACGCTGGCTTTGGGAAAGCGCTTCTTGAGGATGACGAGCTGGCGATACTCCGGCCGGAAGTCGTGCCCCCACTGGCTGATGCAGTGCGCTTCGTCGATCGCGAACGAACGAATGTCCATGCGATCCAGGAAATCGAGAAACTCCGGCTGGACGATGCGCTCGGGCGAAACGAACAGCAGACGAAAACGCCTGGCCCGCACGCCTTCGCGAATGTCGTCGCGCTCCGCGGGCGTGAGATTGCTGTGGACCGCCGCGGCGGGATAGCCGTTCTGCCGCAACCCATCGACCTGGTCGCGCATCAGCGCAATCAGCGGCGAGATGACGATGTCCATTCGCCCGCTGACGAGCGGCGGAACCTGGTAACAGAGCGACTTGCCGCCGCCGGTCGGCAGGACGACGAGCGAATCCTGATGCGCCAGCCCCGCGCTGATCGCCTGCGATTGCAGCGGCCGCAGCGTGTCGAAACCCCAGACGGATCGCACGGCGTCGCGGATGCGGACATCGAGATCCGGCTCTGTGACGTTGACAACCCCAGCGTTCGACATGGGCGCAGCATACATGATTCGGTGGGCGATCGCACCACGCCGGACGTGAGTCTGCGAACGTCCGGGTGACTGCGTCCCCGTCACTCGACATTGAGTCGAACGACACAAGTGGCGTCCGCTATCGCATCGTCGGCCATCGAGGCCGGCGATGCGATCACAGGCGGCCCCCCCAACGCCTGTGCCACTGAGAAGCCCGTCCTACACTGCCCGCCGTCATGGAGTTTGATGCGGACATCATCGTGGTCGGCGCCGGCGCCGCGGGCCTGATGGCGGCGATCCAGGCGGCGCGAACCGCACCTGAAGTGCGCGTCATCGCGCTCGACGGCGCGAAATCCCTCGGCGCGAAGATCCTCGTCGCCGGCGGCGGACGATGCAACGTCACGCACGATGTCGTCGATGAAACCGCGTTTGCCGGCTCGACGCGGCCGGCGATCCGCAAAGTGCTCCTGCAATTCGACGTGCAGCGAACGATCGCGTTCTTCAAGGAGCTTGGCGTCGAACTCAAGCGTGAAGAAACAGGGAAGCTGTTTCCGACGACGGATTCGGCACGGACGGTTCTGAACGCGCTGCTGGATGCCGCACGGGCGGCGCATGTTACGATTCGGTTTCCGTGGCGAGTGCAGGCGATTCGACAGATCTCAAATTTGAGATTTGAAATTCAGACAAGTCAGAAAGCGGTGACCGCCCGCCGCGTGATTCTCGCAACCGGCGGCAGGAGTTTGCCAAAATCCGGCTCCGACGGCCACGGCTACTCGCTCGCGCAATCGCTCGGGCATTCGTTGACCGAACGCATCTTCCCAGCCCTCGTACCTCTGCTACTCCCGGCCGGTCACTTCCTGCGCGAACTAAGCGGCATCTCAACCACCGCGACCGTCGAAGTGCGCAGCAGCACGACCAAGCGCCTCGCGTCGTTCACCGATTCGATGCTCTGCACGCACTTCGGCCTGTCCGGGCCGGCGATCCTGGACATCAGCCGGTACTTGACGGATGCGCGGCTGGATGATGCGGGCGCGAATTTGGTGATCAACTGGCTGCCGGGGGAAACGGTTGAGCGTGTTGATGCGTGGTTGCTGCAGTTGGGCGCCAAGTCGCTCGGGCGGGCGATTGGGGAGCGGTTGCCGCGACGGTTGGCGGATGCGATCTGCGCTTCTGTGGAGGTTGATGCAACGATGACCGTGCGGGCGCTCTCGCGCGATGTGCGACGATCACCGGCGCGCGCACTAACGGAAATGGAGATTCCCATCGAGGGCGATCGGGGCTACACGCATGCCGAAGTCACCGCGGGCGGCGTGCCCCTGCGCGAATTGCACTTGAACACAATGGAATCGCGCCTCTGCCCCGGCCTGCACCTGTGCGGCGAAATCTGCGATGTCGATGGCAGAATCGGGGGCTACAACTTCCAGTGGGCCTGGGCGAGCGGCCTTGTCGCGGGCTGCGCTGCGGCACGCTCGTTGAAGAGTGAACACAGAGACACGGAGAGCACAGAGAAGTCACAGAGGTGATTTAAGGTTTGTCGGAACTTGTCTCATCGTCATTCCACGTCTCGCCGCATTCGGGGCAACGCGGCGCTGGAAGGCCACGGATGTCATATCCGCATTCGGGACATTGCCGCAAGCGCAACGCCCGTCGAACCCGCCTCCGGCGCAGTTGTACATCACTCGCTCGCGCGTCTTGCACCGACGAGTAGGTGGATGCTCCGAAAACCAGCGTAAGAACTGATAAAGATATTCCCCAGAACCAGTGTCCCTCCGTAGCGGTTGCAAAGGCAAGTAGAACAAATCCCACGGTTACCAAGCCGGTAACCAGTGCGCAAAGGGCGGCGAGAGGTCGGCGCCAACGCGCTCTTCGAGTTGAAGCAGTCGTTGAACGCACACTACGCATTCATCAACTCAAAGAACTTCCCCAGCGTCTTCTCCTCCTCGATCCCCATGATCACGCCGCGAAGTTCGTTGCACTTCTTCTCGCCGACCACGCCCTTGCCCAGCGCGTTGAACTTG
>CAZLDF010000166.1:0-6013 GCA_964558095.1 uncultured Isosphaeraceae bacterium
CGTGCTTTGACCCAGCCGATCGCGAACGCATGCCGCTGAGGAACGCGGTTTTCGTTACGAAGAAGGCACATGCTCGCGCGCCCGGCCCTCGGAATCTTTGGCACGGCCTTTGCCATGCAATCATCATCATGCCGATGCAGGCCGGATATCAGGTGATTCTGCTGGGCGGCTGCCCGCTCGCGGACGACCTTCGCCGCACGCTGGTGGCGCGACAAACGCCGGTTTGCGGCGTGGGCAGGCACCTTCGGGGATTGCGGATGGCGCTGGTTTCCAACCCGGACGAGCGCTTCATGTTCGTGGTGACGCTGGATCGGGCGACGCTGAAGCGGCACGGGAAGGCGCTCCGTCGCGTGCTGGCGGATCATTGCTCGCCCTCGAGCCGGGTGCGCTGCATCGGGCTGCTCGCGGACGCCGCCTTGACGAGCGCGGCGGCGACCCTGGGCTGCGACCTGTATATCGCCGACCAGGGCAATTCTGAACAACTTGCCGATTTGCTTGACTGTCTTGCCTATGATGCGCAGTTTGTAGAGACTCGTTTTGAGTCAGGCCGATTATGGTGGATGAACACGGGCTTCTCGTCGCGCTGCGACCGGGACGCCGCCGACGCCTCAGGCCGAAGGGACTGACGGCGGATTTGAGGGCCGTGGGGCCCTCGGACAGTTGGATGCTTCTCCCTCCCCGCCGACGTATGACGCACCGGCGCGGAGAATCCGAGGCCACTGCCTCGACGAACTCTCTCTCTTCTCTCCGCGTCGCGCTCTAACGAGCGCGGCGTGGGATTCGGGGCCATGCCCCGGTGAACTCTCTCTCTTCTCTCCGCGTCGCGCTCTTCGGAGCGCGGCGTGGCTTTTTGGGCAGACCGCGCTTCGCCACGCGGCATGGAGCGGCGCGTTGCGTCGCTCGCCCGCCCGCAGCCGGCGCGCTGATGCAAAAACGCACAATGCAAAAAGCCATTCCCAGGGAATGGCTTTGCAATCCGAGTGCGATGCGTTCGATCAACCGATCAACCGATCGAATCGACAGTGGATCGACGCACCGGCGGATGGATCGATGTTCAGTCTTCCGTCGCGCCGCCGGTGTCGCCGGCGTTGTCGGCTGGCGGAGTCGCGGGAGTCGCCGGCTCTTCCTTCTTGCAGCCCATCAGCGACAGCATGAACGTCATCGCCGCCACCACGCACAAAGTCTTCGCAAGCGTTCTCATCGTTGTCTCCTTCTGTGGGAGCGCCGGCGCCCCCGAGTGATGACCTCAAAAGTCACGGGAAAAGGGAACTCAATCTTCAGTAGTATCGCTTCCGCCCGGTGTTTCGTCGAATTCTTCCGCCAGGTCCTGCGACTGCTTCTCCGCACGATCGACGACGCTCTGTGCGGCGCCGCGCGCCTTGCCCAGCGTCGAGCGGGGCGCGGGCCCGCCGCTCTCGCGCTGCGGCTGCTCGGTCGTTTCCGCTTCCGCCGGCGCGGCCTGAGGCTGCGGCCTCTCCGACGACGCGACAGTCTTGTCGCAGCCGGCTGAAGCTGCTGCCAGGCTCAGGATCACAAACAAGCGGCTGCAGGTTCCAAGCGTCATGAGGGTCTCCGTCATCGCCCATCGTCGCGATCGACTCGTCGCGGCCGCCAGGATTGTACGTCCCGGCGCGGCGGACTGCGAACCACGTGCATCAACTGCCCAGTTTGCCAGTACAATCCGCGGTCGCCGATACGAGGCGATGCGATGCGATGCACGGCTTCACTGGAGACGATCATGCTTAAGCGAAACGGCCGATCGGCCCCCCCACAGACTCCCTCAACCACCCCCCTCATCACCGCTCCGTCACCGACCGCCCCATCTGCTGCGCCCGCGCCGGCATTCCTGCCGCTGCGGCGGGCCGCGGCGGTCCTCGCGCTGTTCAGTGGAGCCGCGCTCACTTCCGCAGCTGCGGCGCAGGAGGACTTCCGCACCTACGACGCGGCCACCTTCTACAAGACCACCAGCGTGTTCGGAGCGTCGTTCTCAGCGGACGAATCCAAGTTGCTGATGAGCACCGACCAGACCGGCGTGTTCAACGTCTATGCCCAGCCGATCGCCGGCGGCGCGCCCACGCCGCTCACGCAATCGGACACCAGCGCCAACATGAGCGTCGGCTACTTCCCGCAGGACGACCGCGTGCTCTACATGGCGGACGACGGAGGCAACGAGCAGTATCACCTCTACGTGCGCGAACTCGACGGCACGGTCAACGACCTCACGCCCGGCCAGGGCCTGCGCGCCACCTTCTTCGGCTGGGCAGGCGACTTCAAGAACTTCTACGTCCAGTGCAACGAACGCGATCCTCAGTTCATGGACGTCTATCAGTACGACGCGAAAACCTATGAACGCACGCGCGTCTTCGAAAACACCGACGGGCTTTCGCCCGACGGCATCAGCCGCGACGGCCGGTGGATCGCGCTCAGCCGCACCAACAACAACGCCGACAGCGATCTGCTGCTCTTCGACACGACGAATCCCTCAGCCGCGCCGGCGCACATCACGCCCCACACCGGCAACGTGCTGCACGAGTTCCAGGATTTCTCGCCCGACGGCAGCCACCTGCTCTACGTCTCTGACAAGGATGACGAGTTCATGCGGGTGTGGGCGTATGACCTCAAGGCCGGCTCGCACACGATGGTCGAGCAGGCGGGCTGGGACATCCTCGCCTCGTACTACTCGTGGAACGGCGGCTATCGCGTCACCCTTATCAACGACGACGGCCGCAGCGTGCTGAAGGTCTATGACAACAAGAACCGCAGCTTGCTCAAACTGCCCGGCTTCCCCGATGGCGACATCACCAGCGTCACGTTCAGCCGCAGCGAACACAACATGGCGTTCTACGTCAACGGCGACACCTCGCCCAGCAACCTGTTCGCGCTCGATCTCGCCACGCGCGAGCATCGCCGGCTGACGAACACCATGAACCCCGAAATCGATCCGGACCACCTGGTGCAGGCGATGGTCGTGCGATACGAGAGCTTCGACGGCGTGTCGATTCCGGCGCTGCTCTACCGGCCGAAACAGGCCACCGCCGCCAAGCCGGCTCCGGCGCTCGTCTGGGTGCACGGCGGACCCGGCGGGCAAAGCCGCATCGGCTATTCCGCCACGATCCAGCATCTGGTCAACCACGGCTACGCCGTCCTCGCCGTCAACAACCGCGGCAGCAGCGGTTACGGCAAGACCTTCTTCCACCTCGATGACCTGCGCCACGGCGAAGACGACTTGCAGGACTGCGTCTTCGGCCGCAAGTATCTCGAATCGCTCGACTGGATCGACGGCGGGCGCATCGGCATCATGGGCGGCAGCTATGGCGGCTACATGGTCGCCGCCGCGCTCACCTTCACGCCCGACGCCTTCGACGTCGGCATCAACATCTTCGGCGTGACCAACTGGCTGCGCACGCTCAAGAGCATTCCGCCCTGGTGGGCGTCGTTCCGCGATGCGCTCTACGCCGAGCTTGGCAATCCCGAAACGGACGAGGAGCGCCTCACCCGCATCTCACCCGTGTTCCACGCGACGAACATCACCAAGCCGCTGCTGGTGGTGCAGGGCGCCAACGATCCGCGCGTGCTCAAGGCCGAAAGCGACGACATCGTCGAGGCGGCGCGCAGCAACGGCGTGCCCGTCGAATACCTCGTCTTCGACGATGAAGGCCACGGCTTCATGAACAAGGACAACCGCATCAAAGCGCAGGAGGCGTATCTGGACTTCCTGGATCGATATCTGCGCGGCAAGCAGTGACCTGCCGTAGGTGGCACGCGGACGGAAACGTGAGTTCCCGCCCTGGTGCTTGTCCGGAGACCTACGGGAAAATTCCAGAATCACAAGAACTCCTCTTGACAGCGCACCGCGCCGGCTGTACCTTGGCCGCGTCGCTCAGTGGTGCGCTGGCGGCCATTTCTTGCCCGGGAGGGTAGACTCGTGCCGATCCAACTCATGCCCCCGATTCGCCGCGTTCTCGCCCGTTCGTTCGCTGCGTTTGTCCTCGTGGCAGGGGGGGGGCGATGCCTTGCTTCGGCCAGGGTCAGGACGGCTGGCTTGTCGGCACGACTGACCTCAATGGCGACCTGACACCTGACATCGTCATGGCCTATCCGCAGGGGACCGCGCAGGATTCCACGCCTCGGGTCGAAGTCCGATCGGGTGCGACCGGCGAACTCGTCCTGCTGATTCACTCCTCCACAAGTGGCGATGCCTTCGGCGAATCCGTCTCCATCGACGGCGATCTCGACAACGACGGGCACAACGACATCGTCATCGGCGCGCCCGGTGACGACGACGGCGTGGTCTTCATCTACTTCGCCCCGTTCGACTTCAACTCGCTCGTCACCTTGACCACGAATGACGCCGACTTCATCATCGGCGGGCCTGACGCCGCCGCATCGCAGTTCGGTCAGCAGGTCACCGGCAAAGCGCAAACGAATGCAGGCGCCAATGTCGCCGTGCGCAGCACGATTGAGGGCGACATCAAGCGCACCTACTTCTTCAAGGGCGATAGCGGCCAACTCCTGGGCTATATTGAAGGCGCGAGCGAGCAGGCATTCTGGAATGCGCTCGAAGCTTCCGGGGGCGGTGGCGGTGAAGGCGGAGCCGCGATGTTCGGCTCAAACCAGCCGCACTGTTACGGCGACTTCTTGCCTGAACCGACTGGCAACGGCGAAGTCTCCGTCAGCGAAGTTCTGGCGGCATTGACGATGTTTGGCATGTGCCCCGCCCTGCCGGCGACCTGCCTGCCGGACATCGCCGGCGGCGCGCCATTGTTCCCTGAAGACCCCGCCGGACCCGATGGCTTGGTCACCGTCGGCGACGTACTCGCCATCATCACGCGAATCGGCCTCTGCGATTACGACAACGACGGCATGCCGGACAACTGGGAGCTGACATATGGATTCGACCCCTACGACAACAGCGACATCTATTTCGATCCCGATGCCGACGGCCTCACTAACATCGATGAGTATCTGGAAGGCACGAATCCGACGGCTTCTGATTCCGACGGCGACGGCGTAGGCGACGGCGCGGAAGTCATCGGCGGCGCGAACCCCGCCGACCCCGACGACGAAGGCGTCGGACCCGAAAGCGACAACGTGCTCTACGTCATGCTCACCTTCGGCGATCAAAGCTGCCACAATTCGGAACTGTGGCAAATGCGATTCGACGGGGTTCGATATCAACTGGAAGGTCCGCCCGAGCTTGATTGCCCCGAGCCGCCCGGCATGGAGCAGGTATGCGAAGCAAACTGGGATTGCGACTATCGCGCGCCGACAGACAAGGGACCGATTCCGATCGAGCGCGGCAAAATCTACGTCATCGAGATGGAGTGGCTGAGCACCGCGTACCTCACCTACGGCCAGGATCCTGACTGGACGTGCTTCGTTGACTTGTGCGACGCGGACGGCTCGAATCGACGACGGCTGGTGCAGTTCGTCGAAAACAACCCGAATACTGACAACGACGATGACTGGCAACCGACCGCGCCGATTGACGGCGTGTTCATCGACGACCCGGAAAACGTCGTGGGCGAGTGGTTGCACCCCCAGGGCCCGAGCCCGGTCGGCGGCGTTTCGGCGGAGCTGTTCGTGTGCGAGGGAGACTTGGTCGCCTGGCGGCCGCTGAATTCGCCGATCAATGAGCGGCCCGTGCCGGACAGAATCGAGTTTGAGAGCGATGATCCCCTGGTCATCACCGGCGCCGGCCTCCGATTCAACGGCGATGACGACAATGACAACGGCGTGCCGGACCACACGGAGAACCCGGTTCCCGGCGAAGATGATCTGAACAAGGTGATCATCGATGGAAATCCGATCAATCTGCCCGGCAACGTGAAGTGGGCGCTCAAGCGGAGCAACGCCGCGATCAAAGTATGGGATTCACGAACGAAGCAGAACGAGGTCGTGTTCGACGCGAACAACATCGCCGCGGTCGAAGGTGATGACACGGTGTACGTCGAGTGGGTTGATCCGATGGTCAACGAGGCGACGCTGGAACTTGGCGTGTGGCAAATGGGCA
>CAZLDF010000167.1:0-3756 GCA_964558095.1 uncultured Isosphaeraceae bacterium
CATCATGCCGCCGGGCGGCGACGGACAAGTGACGATCGCAGACATCAACGCGGTGATTTCAGGCTACGGAATGTGCCCGGATGAATAGCGGCGGCGGGTCGGACGCCGTTTTCTTTGTCCAAATGGCGATTTGGGGAGCAGAAGCGGGGTCGTTTTGCGCTTTGTGGGGTGGAGACTTCGCGGATTTTCGTTGCAGCCCGCCCTCCCGGCGGGGACAATCAGCGTCCGCTCGGATCAACAGGCCGCTGGTTGCTCATGCACACCAGCCCCAGGCGGCGGGGCCATGAAATGCGATGGTGCACCAGGTCGCCGTTGGCGGGCCCGACAGCCGCTGATGGCGTCGGAGGTATCGCTGTATGTTCGTCAGAACGCCGGTCTGGGTCTCGCGTTGTCCGGGGCTTGCAGCATTATTGCTTTGCGCGCTCGGTGCGTTTGTGCAGTCATCCGCGGCACAGGGACGAGGACCATCAGGCGCCTGCTGTCTGCCGAGCGGCTCGTGCCAAGACGAAATCACCACTGGCTCGTGCTCGAAACTCGGCGGCGTATATCAAGGCGATGGTTCCGATTGCGGATCGGTGACCTGCGGCGCGTGCTGCCTTGTCACCGGCGACTGCGTCTTCGGCTCGGACACCTATTGCGCCAGCTTCAGCGGCGACGGCGTCTTTCAAGGCGCGGGATCGAGCTGCGCCTCCGTCACCTGCCCCATGTACGGCGCATGTTGTCTTCCCCACGGAGCGTGCATCGGACCGGTCACCGCACCGGACTGCGCCAACTCCAACGGCGCATATCAAGGCGACGGCACCGACTGCGGCGGCGTGGCCTGCCCCCAGCCCGGCGCGTGCTGCCTGCCCAACGGAACCTGTCGGATTGAATCCAACATCGGCGGTAACCAGTGCGCCATCGACGGCGGAACCTACGCCGGCGACGACATCGATTGCGGCAACGCCAACTGCCCGACCGGCTGGTGTTGCCTGGTCGGCGGCGGTTGCATGGATCAGACTGATCAGCCGACCTGCGACGGCATGGGCGGCGCATGGCAGGGGCTCGGCACGTGCACACAGTGCCCGGAGCAGCCGGGGGCGTGCTGCCACACGGATGGCTCGTGCTCGGAGATACTGGAGTCGGATTGCTTAACTGCAAATGGATTGTTCCAGGGTGAAGGCACTACATGTGCGGGCGCCGGCTGCGGGGCGTGCTGTCTCTCGGACGGCGGTTGCACGGGCGGATCGAGTGCGGATTGCACCGGACTGGGCGGGGCGTTCCAGGGAGCCGGTTCGCTCTGCGTCATGGTCATCTGCGGCGCCTGTTGCCATGATGACGGCTCATGCACCGCGGGATCGGACACCGATTGCACGAACAGCGGCGGTTCATTCCAGGGCCCAGGCGAAAGTTGCAATGACCAGGGGCAGTGCCCGCAGCCGGGCGCTTGTTGCTTGCCGGATGGATCATGCCGTGATGAACAGTTTGTTGGCGGCGCCCAGTGCATCGCCGACGGCGGGTCTTATCAGGGCGACGACACGAGTTGCCAACAAAAGTTCAGTTGCGGCGCATGCTGCGAGCCGGGCGTGGGTTGTCAGCCGCTTTCGTCAACTCAGTGCTCCTCAATCATCGATGCAGTGTTCACCATTGGCGCGAGTTGCGACGCGATCGACTGCTTCGGCGCGTGCTGCTATTCCGACTTCTCGTGCTCTGACGTGCTGGCGGATGACTGCGCCACCGCCGGCGGCACGTTCCAGGGCAACGACACGAACTGCCAGGACATCAACTGCCTCGCGGGGCTGGTGCGCTTCGAGCAGAAGATCGGCGACACCGAGGGGAACTTCCTCGGCGTGCTGAATACCGACGACGACTTTGGCTGGGCCGTTGCGCGAATCGGCGACTTGGACCTCGACGGCGTCGAGGACATGGCCGTCGGCGCTCTGGGTGACGACGGCGCCTGCTCGCTCTGCGGCGCTGTCTGGATTCTGTTCCTTAATGCCGATGGCACAGTGAAGGCGCACCAGAAGATCAGCCAGGCCGATCGCAACCGATTTGGCAGTTCCGTCGCGGCGATCGGCGACCTCGATGGCGACAACGTGGTTGATCTCGCTGTGGGTGAGTTCGCGCGCGATGATGGCAGCGGCCAGAAAGGGGGGGTCTGGATTCTGTTTATGAACACCGATGGCACGGTCGCGTCCGAAACGGTCATCGACGCATCCGATCCAGAGCTCTCGGGGCAGCTCAATTCGGGCGATCAGTTTGGTATTGCTGTCGCCGCGCTGGGCGAGATCAATGCCGGTGGACAGATGCGCCCGGCGATCGCAGTCGGTGCACGCGCGCACGACTCCGCTGGACCGGATGCGGGTGCGGTGTGGGTGCTGCCGCTGAATTCCGATGGCACGGTCGCTGCGGGTGGCTCCAAGATCGCCGATGCTGCGGACCTCGATCAGGATGACTATTTCGGCTTCTCCGTCGGCGGCCTGGGTGATCTGAACGGCGACGGTTGGCCGGACCTCGCGGTCGGGGCTCCCTTTGATGATGACAATGGCGGCCCCCCCGGACCCTCGAACAGGGGGGCGGTCTACATCTACTTCCTCAATCCGGACGGCACCGTCCTCTCACATCAGAAGATCAGCGACACCGAAGGCGCGTTCGCAGGCGTGCTCGCCAACGGCGACAACTTCGGACAATCAGTAACATCGCTCGGCGATCTGAACGGCGATGGCGTGGGCGACATCGTCGTCGGCGCTGACGACGATAACGACGGGGGAGGCGCAGGCGCTGTCTGGTGTCTGTTCCTGGATACCGACGGAGCCGTGCGCAGCCATCGCAAGATCAGCGCCATCGCCGGGGGCTTTGCGGGCGCTCTCAGCAGCGGTGACGAATTCGGAAAGTCCGTCACATCGCTCGGAGACCTCGATGGAGACGGCAAGACCGACATCGCCGTCGGCGCTCCTAACGATGACGATGGCGGCGCCGATCGCGGCGCCGTCTGGATCCTTTTCCTCCAGAGCACGGGCGATGTGCAGTTCGACGATCCCGAAATCTTCGAAACCGCGGGCGAGCCGAATATCCATGCCGTCGGCAATCTCGACGGTTCCGGCGCGTTTCCGTTTGGACCGCCGGAGGCCTTCCATGATGTCGTCACCGTCATTCCCGATCCCAATCCACTTCTCCCCGGCCAGATCGAAATCTTCATCAATCAGGGCCTTGACATCGATGACAACTGGCTCGGTCTCTCCTCCGCATTGCAAGTCTCCGTCGGCGCCAATCCCAGCGGCGTCGCGATGGGGTACTTCAACAGCGACAGCTTCCTCGACCTCGCCGTCGCCAACGCGCAGGACGGCACGATCACCATCCTCATCAACGATGGGCTCGCCCCCCCGCGATCGGCTTCACCGCCATCGACGACATCACCGGCCTGACCAATCCCACCGCCATCGCCTCGGCGGACTTCAACGACGACGGCTACTGGGACCTCGTCGTCACCGACGCCGGAACCGATCAGGCGATCTTCTATGAGAATCAGGGAACGCTGCTCAAGCGCGGCAGCGTGGTGTTCGTGCCCGCGACGGTGCTGAGCATGCCGCAGACGCCGCTTGGCATCAATCCCGAAGACCTCGACAACGACAAGGACATCGACGCCGTGTTCACCTCGCTCGGCCCGGGCGGCGGCGTTGGACGAGTTTCCATCGGCCGCAACAACAACGTCGCCAGACAGCGCGGCTCGACGATCAGCTTCTCCATCGCCGACACCATCGACGTCGGAGACGAACC
>CAZLDF010000168.1:0-2669 GCA_964558095.1 uncultured Isosphaeraceae bacterium
CGCGCCGGCCGACGAAGAGGAAGTTGCCTTCGGAATCGGGCACGACGACGTCGCCGGTGCAGTACCAGCGCTCACCGCCCCCCCCTGTGTCCGCGTGGAACGACGCTTTGGTTCGCTGCTCGTCTGCCCAGTAGCCCTTCATCACCGTGCCGCTGTCGTGGATGTAGAGCACGCCCTCGCCGCCGGGTTCGACGGGGCGCTTGTCCAGGTCGAGCACCAGCGCGCGGTCGTTTTCGCAGACGACGCCGATGGGATAAGGCGCGGTTCGATCCGGCTCCACTTTCGACGGCAGCTTGTAGTAGGTGCAGACGTTGGTTTCGGTCGGGCCGTAGAGATTGTAATAGTCTGGCTGGGGCCACTTCTCCTTGAGCAGCCGCAGGTGCTTGAGCGGAAACACTTCGCCCGCGAAGAGCACCAGGCGCAACGAGGAGAAGTCGAACTTCTCGAGCGCGCCATATTCTGCCAGCAGCGCGAGAATCGACGGCACAGAGTACCAGACGCTGATCCGCCGCTCGGCGATGAACTTCGCAAGCGTCTGCGGCTCCTTGCCAAGCGATTCGTCAACCAGCACGATCGCGGCGCCTGCTGTGAGCGGCACGTATAGATCGAGAATGGACAAGTCGAAGTGAAACGGCGCGTGGTTGCTGAAGCGATCGCGTGGCGTGGGCTGAAAGGTGTCGGCGCACCAGTTGACGAAGCTCATCGCCGAGGCGTTCGTGTGCATCACGCCTTTGGGAAGGCCGGTCGAGCCGGAGGTATAGAGGATGTAGGCCAGGTCGTCCGGGCGCGGCGGCGAGTCAATTTCGAATTCGCTGCGCTCGTTCGTCATCCACGGCGCGCCGACGCCGTCGGTTGCTTCGCCGGGGAACACGAGCAGCGAACGAAGTCGATCGGCGGTCAGCGCGGCGGCGCGCGGCTCGTCGGCGCAGATCACTTTCGCCTGGCAGTTGTCGAAGATGAACCGGTTGCGCTCCGGCGGCGCGGAGAAATCGACCGGAACATACGCGGCACGTGCCCGCAGCGCGCCCAGCAGGCAGACGACTGAGTTGATGCTCTTGGGCATGCAGATGCCGACGCGATCGCCGGGTCTGACCGCGGCGCGGACCAGACTATTCGCGACGCGCCCAGCGGCGTCGTGCAGCTCGCGGTAGGTCAGGCGGCGCCCCTGCGGGTCCTCGATGGCCGTCGCGTCCGGCGTCCGGTTCGCGCCGCGTTCGAGCAGCGATCCGATGACCTGCGTCCGCTTGACGGCGGTGCTCGTCGAGGTGAAGCTCATCTCTTCTGCTCGATCAACGACGCGATACTCGCGATGGAGTCGAATTCCGTGGAAGCTTCGTGTGGCTGCACCGTGATGCCGTAGGTGTCTTCCACGTGCGTGACAAGCTTCAGCGTCGAAATGGAATCGAGAATTCCGGAGCCTTTCAGCGGCGTGTCGTCCTGAAGATTGGACGGGTCTTCACCAGGCAGAAAGCTGTGCAGGATGTAGGTGCGAAGCTGGTCCTTGATCGTCTGCGAGTCGTGGGTCATCGGCCTTCCTCGCCGGGCGCGGCGCTGGATGGAATCAACATTCGTCGAATCTCTGGATGGCTCAGCATCTTCTCATAGAGCTCGTCGGCGATCAACTGGTGACCTTTGACGGTCGGATGATAATCGACCGGCGTGAGATAGAGTTCATCAGGAGACTGCCCCTCATACGAATCAAAGACCCTGAGCGTGATCAATCCCTCGTTTTCAGACAGTTCGGCCTGGCGGCGAAGCGAATCGTGCAAGTCGTCCACACGAAGGCGCAGATGAGCGATCGCCACGGGAATGCCCGTTGCCTCCGAGATTCCCTTGATGTCGAGGAAGCACGCGGTCGCAAGCGGTTCGAGGAATGGTCTCAGCCGCCGGCGGATGCCCAAGGTGCTCTCGTCTCCGGTGACGCCGGCCCGCTGGACGACGGACTTGACATAGTCATATCGCAGGTCGAGTCCCTTGTTAAACCGCTCAATGATCGATCCCTGAATCGCCCATCGAAGGTCATGCATCGTGACCTCGATGAGTACGAGATCGGGGTCGAACGGCGGGACTTTGGTCTCGAGGACGTACATCCGATCGAGCATCTGATACCCGCCGACGGAAAAGTTGATGACTTCGTATCGCTGAAAGTGTCCGCCGGCCAATTCGTCATTGAGCTGCTTCTCGATGATCTCGCAGAAGACCTCATCGAGTTCGACGCCGTAGCCCATCGAATTCGACGCGCCGACCATCGCGATGCGGAACGTGCCGGGCGGCTTCTGCAATTCGTAATGGCGGTCGCGATGGCCCCAGCGGTTGGTCTGAAGCCGAGCGCCCATGAAAGTCATGTCGAGGTCCGGCAGAAGTTCGTACTCGAGAAAGCCGTCAACCCGTTGGATGGCGCCGCTGCTTCCCAATCGGACCCAATTCCGATCGTCTCCCTCGGCGTTCGCAGCTTGTTTACCCTTGAGAATCCTCAGAGCGAGCTTGTAACCCGGACCGCCGCGCCACAGTCCGCGATCGACATCCGTGAGTTCTTCGTAGTAGTTCCGCGTGAGCAGGACGAGTCCCTGCGCGTTCTGGCCTTCGTTGCTTACGTTCGTGAGCTTCTGTTCGACCGGCGTCGGGAGTATGCCGGCGCGCCATGCTGCAAGCGCCGCGATCAGCGCCGC
>CAZLDF010000169.1:0-4470 GCA_964558095.1 uncultured Isosphaeraceae bacterium
GGCACAGGCGTCTCGCCTGTGTCGCATCCGCGACCTCAACGGCCGCGAAGGCGAACCGGCCTGCAACTGCGTCGTTCGACTCGATTCGAGGCGCAAGACAAGACTTCTGCCATTGCACGCCCGCCATCGCCGATCGCGGCGTCGAGCCGCGATCGGCGATCACAGGCGAGACGCCTGTGCCACTGCTATGGATTCGTCGCGCTTGCTCGCGCCGCCCTCACCCCTTACCCCGCTCCCAAGGGGAGAGGGGAATAAGAGCTTCACCGCGACAACAGCCCCAGCATTTGCTGCGCCAATGGCGACAACTCGTCGGGCAGTTCATCCACCGCGCACCAGAGCAGTTCCGAGTACTCCACCGATCGCGCGCCTTGATCTTCCGAATCGACTTCAATGCGAAACGCCATCTCCCACGTGCGCAAGCCGACATCCTGCACCAGCGCGATTGCGACCGGCTCGGCGCGCGGCCCGTAACCGGCTTCTTCGCGGAGTTCTTCGACAATCGTCGCCGCCGGGCCGGCGTGTGTCGGCTCGACGACGCCGCCGGGCGCGAACTCCCACAGGCCGCGGTAGTGCGCGACAGTGTCCGAACGGCGGCCCAGTAGTACGGCGTTGTCTGCGACGCGCATCGTGATTCCCTTGACGCCCAGCGCGCGCACGCCAAGGTCGAAACGTTCATCCTGCACGGCGTGAAAGCGATAGGCGCAGTCTGCGACGTGGAGCACGGCCCCGCCGCAGCCGTTGCGGTGCACGCCGATGACGTGATAGAGCCGGCCATCGTAGAAGTTCGGGTTCTCGCGGCAAAGCGCCGCCCATCGCCTGTCGATCTCATCGAGCTTCGCACAATCGGGCACGAACGGCTCGTCCTGCACGGAAAGCGTCGCGGGCCGGCGAAGATGGATGATGCGCGGGGCCATAGCCTGTGGTATGCTACTTGGGGACGATGGACAATCAACGCAACAATCAGAGGTGCTTCCTGCCGGTCATTGTTCCGCTGATCTTGTTTCTATGGCTGCAGGGTTGTTGGGAGTCTTCGTCGAACGAAAGGCATTTCCGCAAGCTCGAAACGCCCCACGATTTCGCTCACGCCGGCGACATTGACGCGATGGAGAAACTGCTCGCAAAGGGCCTTGATCCGGACTCCTATAATAAGGACGGATACTCACTGCTTTATGTTGCGGTGAAAGGAAATCAGCATGAGATGGTGCGGTACTTGATAGCCGCCGGCGCGACGGTTGATCTGTCAACGCAAACCACTGGTCGAACCCCTCTCTTTCAGGCGTCCTATGACGGTTTCACATGCGACCTGCAGTCGATGGCCTTCGCTTCGGAACGTGATCCTGACGCGGCTCCACTCGTCGAGATGCTCCTTAAAGCTGGGGCCAACGTCAATGCCCGAAATCGTTTTCTGAGCACGCCGCTACATGATGCAGTTGCTGGCAAGAATTCGCATGTCGTTCGCATCCTGCTACGGCACGGTGCTGATCCGGCACTGGAGGACGACAACGGGATCTCTGCACTCGAGTCAGCCGATCAGGCTCAACTCGATGAGATCGCCGCGATTCTCCGGGCCCACGTTCCTGGACCACCCAACGGACAGAACCCTACAGAATAATTTCGCCAACTCCGATCCCCTGCCTGAGCGGCAAGTCCGCGCCGAAGTTCATCGTGCAGGTCTGGCGGCGCCTGTACTGCTCGGATGAATCGCCGGCAGATTCGTGTCCGGCTCCGGTGTCGTTCTCCCCTTCTGAAACCAGTCCATCGATGTCGAAGGCCAAGATTCGTGCCGCGGGCGGTGTGATGGAGCGGCGGCGTGGCGGAATCGAAATGACTTTCCCACCGGTGCGCAGATGACCTTCGGCTCAAGCAGCCGGCGGCATGCGGCGGCCCGACCGCGGCCTACGAGCACGGGCGTCTCGCATGCGCTGGCGCTGGATGCGCTGTTCGTTCAGATACCGGCCAATGGCTTCAGGATCATTGTTGAATTGTGCCGCCAGAGCTTCGCGCACACGGCGTACCTCGGTCATGATCGGGTCAGTTTGCTCGCGAGTCATCAGGAGTGTCCATGAGTTCTTCCGGTGTGCAAATGATCGGCGGCTGAACGCCGGTACGCCGGCATACCGCCTCAATTCTAGGCCGAAGTTCGGCATTGGCGAGGTGTGTGCAATTCCATGTCAACAGGTATCGAGCGCAATGAACTGCAGCCAGCGCGATGTGAAGGGCGTCGACGGCCGCAGATCCAGGCAGAGGCACACCTGAAAGCAGTTCCTTCGCCAATTGACCTGCCCGCTCTTCATAAGCGACGAGTGGCATGCCATCCAGAATCTCCTCGCGCCGTTCTGCGGCGATTGGATCGCCCTTCAAGACCTCGTCGAGGACTGCATCCGAGGAAACCAGCTCGAAGTTGTTGCGGCGTTTCTCCCACCAGTCACGAGTGATCTGCTGCCGCGCGGCGGTGATCAGATCTCGACTCGGTCGAGCCGTGAGATAACTGATCACAGACGTTTCGAGATACACAGTCGGCTTTGTCACTGCTGCATGATGATGCTTGAAGCATTGCGAAGCAACTGGCGCTCGCCGATCCCAATCCTTCAATGCAGTTCGGTCTCACTCCCCGAACCGAATCCCCTGCGCCAGCGGGAGGTCCGTGCCGAAGTTCACCGTGCAGGTCTGGCGGCGCATGTAGAGCTTCCACGAGTCGCTGCCGGATTCGCGCCCGCCGCCGGTGTCCTTTTCGCCGCCGAACGCGCCGCCGATTTCCGCGCCGCTGGTGCCGATGTTGACGTTGGCGATGCCGCAGTCGCTGCCGTTCGCGGAGAGGAATCGCTCGGCGCTGCGCACCGAATCGGTGAAGATCGCGCTCGAAAGGCCCTGGCTCACGGCGTTCTGCTGCGCGATCGCGTCATCGAGCTTGTCGAACTCGAACACATAGAGAATCGGCGCGAACGTTTCATCCTGCACGATCTTCGGCGACCCCCCCCTGGGAACGCGCACGATCGTCGGCTCGACGAAGTGGCCGGGCTTGTCGCGATGCTTGGCGATGCCTTCGATGCCGCCGCAGAGGACTTCGCAACCCTCCGCCTTCGCCTGCACGAGCGCTGCGTGCATGGAATCGACCGCCTGCTGATTGATCAGCGGCCCCATGAGCGTCTTCGGATTCAGCGGGTCGCCGATCGGGACCGACTTGTAGGCGCTGACCAGCCGATTCGTGACATCCTTGGCGATGCTCGAATGCAGGAAAAGCCGGCGCGTGCTGGTGCAGCGCTGGCCCGCGGTGCCGACCGCGCCGAACAGCACGCCGCGCACGACAAGCTCCATATCCGCGTCGGGCATCACGATGATCGCGTTGTTCCCGCCGAGTTCGAGCAGCGACCGGCCCAGGCGCTCCGCCACCTTTGCGCCCACGCGGCGGCCCATCCGGCACGAGCCCGTCGCGCTGATCAGCGGCACGCGCCGATCGCTGATCAATGTCTCCCCCACTTCCGCGTCCGTGCCGATGATCAAACCGAACAGATCGCACGGATCGGCATCGCCGGGGGGGGGGTCGAAGACATCCGTCGATTCGCGCATGACCTCGTGCACGACGTTGGTCATGGCGATCGCGGTCAGGGGCGTGAGCAGGCTGGGCTTCCAGATCATCGCGTCGCCGCAGACCGCTGCAATCATCGCGTTCCACGCCCACACCGCGGCGGGAAAGTTGAACGCGGTGATGATGCCGATGGTCCCGAGGGGATGCCACTGCTCGAACATGCGATGCTGCGGCCGCTCGCTGTGCATCGACAGGCCATAGAGCTGTCGCGAAAGACCGACCGCAAAGTCGGCGATGTCGATGCACTCGACGACTTCGCCGACGCCTTCAGCGCGAATCTTCCCTGATTCGAGCGTGACGAGTTCGCCCAGCGCATCGGTGCGCTCGCGGAACGCCAGCCCGATGCGTCGGACGATCTCGCCGCGCTTCGGTGCGGGAAGAATTCGCCAGTGCTTCTGCGCGGCGATGGCGCGTTCGACAAGCTCGTTGTAATCCGCTTTCGATTGCAGTTTCACCGCCGCGATGGCCTTGCCGGTCGCGGGATTCTCCGAGACCACCGCATGTTCGCCGGCGGTCGCAGCGTCAATGATGATGCGCGGATCGGAAAGCAGGGCGATCGATTCAAAAACTTGCTGGCTCATGCGGAAATCATACGCGACGGGCCCGTGATCGGCGGTTGCGAAGCCGCGAGCGGCGGAATGCGCTACGCCGATGACGAAACGCTAATCGTCCTTGTGGATCACGAACGTGCCGGCGTCGGCGGGGATGTTGGGCTCGACCAACTCCGCCTGCATGATCGTCGTCCCGGTGTATTCGTTGCTGATCTCCGTGCGGAACGGCAGCGTCACGCCATTGACAAGCCGATAGTCGCCGACGATATACGTCACCGGGATCGGCCCCATCATGGTTTCGGTCGAGGCGATGATCTTCACGGGCAGCCAGGT
>CAZLDF010000170.1:0-3626 GCA_964558095.1 uncultured Isosphaeraceae bacterium
TCACGCGCGTCGATATGCCCACGCAGACGGTGGTGTATGACACCGCCGTGGAAGGCGTGCCGCCGTCGTTCGTTCGATGGAACCTCGATGACTTTGACGACCCGTATCACTGGTGCACGGACGAATCGCCCGATCCCTGCCCCGGCGACAACTTCGCGCCCGGCGTGCTGTGCGAGTGGAACACCCCCTGCTGCGAAGAGATCGACGTGGACGCGCTGCCCAGCGGCGGCGTGCTGCTCGAAGTGTTCTGGGTCGTCCCCGGATGCCCCCCCCTCTGCCCCACGCACGCGGTGCCGGCCGGCGACGACTGCTGGGCGACCAGCGAAGGCAGCAGCGCTGATTTCGGCGACGCGCCGATTCCCGCCGATTTCTTCGATCCCGGCAGCTTGCCGTTCGAGGGCACCATCTACTTCACCGGGCCGGGCGACGGCCTGCCCGATACCGTGGTGCGGCGGCTGGAAGCGATGAACCTGCTCGACGGCCCGCCGGAAACTATCCCCATTGAACTCGTCGCGCTCAATCTTGTCAGTTGCCAGCCGATCACGGTTGACTACCCCGACGGTTCCACGACGCAGTGGAACGTGACGGTTGACCTGAGCGAGATTCAGCCGCCGATCGGTTCGATGACGGTGCGCAAGACGCACCCCAACGGCGGGACGTGGGACAGCGTGCTTCCGGTGCAGCCGCGGTTCACGTTCACGAACGTGGACAATCCCGGCGATGTGCACGTGTATGACACGGGGCTGGAAGGCGTTCCGCCGTCGATGCTCGTGCCGGACATCGCCAACCCCCTACCGTGGTGCATCGACGAGACGCTGGATGCGTGCCCGGGCGATTTCTATTCGCCGGGCGTCGATTGCGAGGGCGGCCCGCCGGCGTGCGCGCCGGTGCACGCGGCGCCTGGGCCGAGCGGCGGCGTGCTGATGGACCTGCAGTGGTCGGTCCCCGCATGCGCTACGCCCTGCCCGGTCGATCCCTGCGCCAACCCGTGCCCGGCGGACATCGTGCCGCCCGGCGGCGACGGGCAAGTTTCGATTGCGGACGTCAACGCGATTCTCTCGAACTTCGGCCTGCCGTGCGACGATTGCCCGCAGGACATCGTGCCCTGCCCCGGCGACAATCAAATCACGATCGCGGACGTCAACGCGGTTCTGAGCGCGTTCGGGCCATGCGGGGGCGGCCCCGGCACGCCGTGACGAGTTGATTTCGACCAATCCCTGTGAAGAGAGAGACGATTCAACGCAACCGCGGGCCGAAAGGCCCGCGGCTGGTTTTTTTATCCGGGAGCGGCCGACAACCCAGTGGCACAGGCGTCTCGCCTGTGATCGATTCCTCGGCCTCAATGGCCGAGGAATCGATAGAGGCGTGCAAAAGCCGCATTCCGTCAGGTGCTCCCAGCTTACGGTCTTGCCTTCCGAGCGGCGACCGTGAGGGAGCGGAAGGGACCATCGATCGACGCACGCCGCCTGTTGGCAACCACAACTCAGCAACTGTCGATTGTGGATCAGGAAGATTTTTTTACAAAGTCACGGGATTTCGGTGACGCAGTCGGGCTGAATTGCGATTACCGATCGGCGCGACGCCGCGTTTGCGTCGCCGGAGTCGATGTGGACATCGAGAACACCGAAGGGATCAATCCAATGCTGACGGGCTGCTGGCACTCTTCAACGATCACGCGATGCACGATCTTGACTTTCGTCGGACTCATGATCGCTGTGCTGGCAAGTCCCGCCCGCGCCCAAGGCCAGTTGACCTGGCAGCAGGTGGACAATGATTCGCCGACGCCGCGGTATTACCATGCGGTCGCGTTCGATTCAGATCGCAGTGTCCTTGTGCTCTTCGGGGGAAATACGGGCGAAACGGACACATGGGAGTGGAACACTGGGACGGAAACTTGGTCGCTACGGGCGACGACCGGTCCATCGAGGCGCGGCGGGCACGCGATGGTTTACGACCCCGATCGCCAAGTCACTGTCTTGACCGGTGGCTGGTACAAGGGGACCACGTTCAATGAGGTATGGGAATGGGAAGGCGTCTCCGGCACTTGGACAAGACGCACGGGGAGCGCCGAGCTTCCTGAGCCGAGAAACGTGCACGCCATGGTGTACGATAGCGATCGAGACAGGGTCGTCCTGTATGGAGGCACGACTTTGGCCGCTTCCTCGAACGCTCGCAAGGTCCTCGAGTTCGTAAATGGCACTGAGTGGATTCCGGTTACGACGGAGACAAACCCAGGAGATCAAAGTGCCCTTGCGATGGCGTATGACGAGCAGTGTGCTGTAACGGTCATGACGACATCAGGAGACGGAGGGTTCGACACACCGGTTTGGGAGTATGGCTATGACTTGAACGTCATGGCGATGAACTGGCGCATCCGGAGTTTCGAGAATCCGGTTCCCGATCGTCGTCCAAATCCGAAGCTTGTGTACGATGCATTCCGCGAAGTCACTGTGTTGCACGCAGGCAACAATGTAAACACCTGGACATATGACTGTGATGAGTGGACACTGGCCGGCACCGGCCCCAGACGAAGCCGCTCTGCACTGGCATATGACCCGGAATCTGCAGAAGTGCTCATGTTTTCGGGGAACATCGATTCCTGCGAGTGCGACGCGTTCCGCCAACTTCATGCGTGGAATGGCATTGCATGGTCGGACCCGCCGCGCTGGAGTAAGACTTCCCTCGCCCCCCGAATGCTGGGCGCAGTAAGCTATGACGAGAATCGGCAGAAGACAGTGTTTTTCGGCGGGCGACAGTTGAATCCGAGTAACTACGTCGGAATCCCACCATATCCCGACACATGGGAGTGGGACGGAGTGAGCTGGATTCGCGCGGACCCGGCGCACAGCCCAGGTTCTCGATGGAGGGCGCCGTCCGTCTATGACTCCAGCCGAGGCGTTGTGGTGTTGTATGGTGGAACGACGGCGGATGGAGCATCTACTGCGGTCGCCACGACTTGGGAATTCGATGGGACAGACTGGATTCAAAGGCCGGATGGTCCCGGTCGTCGTTTCCGGCATGGCACGGCGTTCGATCGTGTGCGCGAAAAGGTTCTGGTCTTTGGTGGTTCGAACGAGAACGACACAGCTCTTGCAGATACGTGGGAGTATGACGGCGCAAGTGGTGTTTGGACCCAGGTGGCGACGACGGGGCCTTCGGCACGGATTTATCCGGCTATGGTTTACGACATCGCACGCGACAAGACGATCCTCTTCGGAGGCGAATCGGGAGGGGCACGGCAGAACGACACCTGGGAGTGGAACGGAAGCGAGTGGACAGAAGTCGCTATTCCCCTTGCCGAGCGGCCGCCAACCCGCTCGGGAGCAGTCTTTGCGTATGATCACGATCGCGCATTGTCGGTGCTGTATGCGGGCTTTGCCTCGGGCAGCGGCAACAATGCAGTGATGCGTGATGACGTGTGGACGTTCGATGGAACGCAGTGGTCTCAGCAATCCGGCCTGCCGCCGACAATTGCGCGTTGGGGAATGGGTTTCGTATATGACACTGCTCGCGACGTGTTCGTCCTAGCCGGCGGTTCTTCGACACCGGATGACAATTTCATCACTGCGCAAACTTGGGAGGCTCGCTTTCCCTGCCTCACGGACATCGCCCCGCCCGGAGGCGAC
>CAZLDF010000171.1:0-3578 GCA_964558095.1 uncultured Isosphaeraceae bacterium
GATGGGCGTCGATCAGCGCGCGGCGGATCGCGCGGAAATCGGCGGCGCGCATCTTGTGCAAACCGCCGGCCGGGTCGCTTCGGCGCTTGCGATTGTGTTCGTGTTCTTCAGCATGAAGCAGGCCCGCGGGATGCACGTCGCATGGTGGTCGCTCGCACTATTGGCGCTGCCGCTCGGTTGGTTGCTGGGCCGATGGGCGCCGCGTGATGACGCCTGGCGAGGGCGGCTGCGCTTCTGGTTCGACCTGGTGCTCGTTTCGCCGCTCGCGTGCGCTGCGTCCGTCCGCATCGATGTGTTCGAACATCTCTCGTTCTGGCCGATCCTTGTGCTGCTCATCCTGAGCGGCGACGGGCGCTGGACGGGCGCGCTGCTCGGGCTGCTTTCCCTCGGCGGGCGCAAGCCGCTGCGCACGATGCGGCTGGCTTTGGGCGCGATGGCGTGCGCGCCGACGCAGCTCGCGGTGTGCGCGATCGCGGTGCACACGTGGGCGCTCGCCGACGAGATCGCCCCGGCGATCGTCGCGGGCGCGGTGATGATCGAGCTCACCGCGCCGCTGCGGCGGCGATTTTCGCGGGAACTTGAAGAAGCGGAAAACACAACGAGATCGGAGTCATCGTAATCGTCCGTTCCTCCGCAATGAAAGTGAGTCTGACGCGCCCAGCAGCGGGACAAGCCCGCTCGCGAAACAGCGATCGCGCTGTCACTTGATCACATTCACTCAACCGTCACGGACTTCGCGAGGTTCCGCGGCTTATCGACGTCTTTGCCGCGCAGGACCGCGGCGTGGTACGCCATGAGCTGCAGCGGCACGACCGTGACCATCGGCTGCAATTGCTCGGGCACGTCGGGGACGTAGAACACGTCCTCGCAAAGCCTGCCGATGTCCTTGTCGCCCCTTGTCGCCACGGCGATGACGTGCCCCCCCCTGCTGCGCACTTCCTCGATGTTCGACATCACCTTCTCGTACTGGCTGTTGTGCGTGGCGAGGAACACCGCGGGCATGCCGTCGTCGATCAGCGCGATCGGGCCGTGCTTCATTTCGGCGGCGGGCATTCCCTCGGCGTGGATGTAGCTGATTTCCTTGAGCTTGAGCGCGCCTTCCAGCGCGACGGGATAGTTGTAGCCGCGACCGAGGAACAGCCAGTTTTCGCGGTCGATGTACTTCGCGGTGACGTCGCGAATCTGATCGGTGAGATCGAGCGCTTCCTCGATTGTCGCCGGCAGGTCTTCAAGCTGCTTGAGCAGGTCGCCGACGAACTCGCGCGAAAGGTAGCGGCGGCGGCCGATGAACGTCGCCAGCATCGTCAGCACCATCACCTGGCCGAGGAACGCCTTGGTCGATGCGACGCCGATTTCCGGGCCGACGCGAAGATAGACGCCCGCGTCGGTCTCGCGCGGGATCGACGAGCCCACGACGTTCACCACGCCCAGCGTCAGCGCGCCGCGCTGCTTGGCTTCCTGCAACGCCGCCAGCGTGTCGGCGGTTTCGCCTGACTGACTGACGGCGATGACGACCGTGCCGTCTTCGACGATCGGGTTTCGATACCGGAATTCGCTGGCGAACTCGACCTCGGTGGGAATCTTGGCGAGGTCTTCCATGAGGTATTCGCCGACGAGCGCCGCGTGGAGCGCGGTGCCCTGGCCCAGCAGCACGATCCGCCGCGCCTTGACCAGTTCGCGCGCGAACTGCGCGATCCCGCCGAGCACCACTTGCCCGTCGCGACTGTCCACGCGCCCGCGCAGGCACCGCTGCAGCGCCGCCGGCTGCTCGTGGATCTCCTTGATCATGTAGTGCTCGTACCCGCCGAGCTCGATCTGATCGAGGTCGAATTCCAGCTCGCGGATCTGCGGCGTGATCGGCATGTTGTCGATCGTCGTCGTGCGGAACGAATCGCGCGTCAGCTTCGCGACGGTGTAGTCATCGAGCGTGAACGCCTGCGTCGTGTGCGCCACGATCGCGCTGGCGTCCGACGCGACGATGTATTCGTCTTTGCCCACGCCGACCATCAAGGGCGAACCTTTGCGCGCCACGACGAGCGTGTCGGGCTCTTCCCTGCAAATCACGGCGATGGCATAAGCGCCGGTGACTTCGCGCAGCGCCGCCTGCACCGCGCGCTCCAGGTCGCCGTCGTAAAGTTCGCCGATCAGGTGCGTCAGAACCTCGGTGTCGGTTTCGCTGGTGAACGCGTGGCCGCGATCGGTGAGATAGCGCTTGAGCGCTGCGTAGTTTTCAATGATTCCGTTGTGGATGAGCGCGATGCCGTGGCCGTTGGTCGCGTCGTCGCGGTGGGGATGCGCGTTGGCGTCGGTGACGCCGCCGTGGGTCGCCCAGCGCGTGTGCGCGATGCCGAGCGTGCCGTCGAGGCCGCGCATTTTCTCGACCATTGCTTCGAGGACGCGCACGCGGCCGACTGTCCGGGCGATGTGCAGCCCGCCGTTGAGGATGGCCAGGCCGGCCGAGTCATAGCCCCGATATTCCAGTCGCTTGAGGCCTTCCAGCAGCAGGGGCTTGGCCGGCTTGTGACCGATATACGCGACGATTCCGCACATGAGAGTGGAGTCCTTGCCTCTTCCTCGGTTCCAACGATGCGCTCGCCGGCCGCACCCAGCCGCTCGCCATCTTACGCAGCAGGTCCACTCATTGATCGGCCAAACCGCCGCGGCGGGGCGGGCAAAGCGGGGCAAACGCGGCGAAATTCCGCTGCCCGCCCAGTATTTGCGGACGATCAGCTCATGGGTGGCACGGGTAAGCGTCGCGGCTTTGGGCGACGCTTACCCGTGGCGACGACTCGGCTCGCTTGAAACTGTCATTGGCCCCGGTGCTGTGGGCACGCTTGCACGGTCACCACTGGCAAGTCCACAGCGACTTGCCAGTGCCACCCTCGAACCAGCCACCCGCCGATGCCACGGGCAAGCTCAAAGCGGCCTGCCCGTGCCACCCAACGTTCACCCCGGCATCCCTACAATCGACGAATGTCCGACCTTTGGGAACCCCAGCGGGAAGCCCGCCGACGCGCCGTCGAGCCGCTCGCCGTCCGCATGCGGCCGCGAACACTCGATGAATTCGCCGGCCAACGGCACTTTCTGGGCGAAGGCGGTCTGCTGCGGCGGATGTTCGACGCCGACCGGCTGACCAGCGTCATCTTCTGGGGCCCGCCCGGCACGGGCAAGACCACGCTCGCCGAGGTCATCGCACACGCAACCACAGACGGTGCAGGCGACATCGGTATGAGTGATTGTGGGGGAACTCATGGGCGATCAGGAATCAAAGGGGCGGAAAGCCGGGACTTACTTGCCACTTCGGACGCATTACGATACAAACGTTTAGTACAAAGGGCATCGCATGACGCACGATTCGGACCACACCGCTGCATCTTCTCCGGCCGATCGTAAGTATATCGGCCGGGCGGCTCAAACTGCGCCTGCCAATCGGTTCGAGCGGATTCGCCTGGAAGACGATTACCAGCAACTCGCCGCCGACGACGAGGCACTGGACCTCGGTCGCAAATCGCCCACCGAGTACTTCGCCGATGCGTCGCGGTCCATTGTAGTGGAAAACGACAGTCCCGATATACCGT
>CAZLDF010000172.1:0-11411 GCA_964558095.1 uncultured Isosphaeraceae bacterium
GGCTTCGGGAGCGGCGGGGGCGGGGTTCGCCGAGTATCTGCAGGTCGATGGAACGGTCTATTCGCCGGACAATCGCGCGACGCCGGTTCGCCTGCGCCAAGTCGCGCCTGGGCGATATGAAACGTCGATTGCAGCCTCGGAGGCGGGCAACTACATCGTCGCGGTCACGCCGCGCCGCGGCAACCGGCGCTTGTCGCCGACGATCGGCGGCGCGAGCCTCGCCTCGAGCCCGGAGTACCGGGCGTACCAGTCGAATCTGGCGCTGCTCGAACAGATCGTCGAGCGGACCGGCGGACGACGCCTTGATGTGGCGCAGCCTCGGCTGGTGAACCTGTTCGATCGCACCGGCATGCCGCCGAGCGTTTCGGCTTTGCCCGCGTGGCCGATGCTGCTGTGGGCGCTGCTCGCGATCGCGCTCTTGGACGTCGCGTGCCGTCGCTTGGCGTGGAACTGGAACCTGATTCGCGAGGGTCTGCGGCGAGCACTGGCGCTGGTCACGCCATCGCACGTGCGCGGACGCAAAGTCGCGACCACGCTCGCCGGCCTGGCTCGGGTGAGCGAGGCGTTCGACAAGAAGGTGCAGACGCAGTCGCGCGGACTGGAGCGATTCGAGGGCAGCGGGACCGTCGGTCCACCACCGGCGCGATTGTTCGACGAGCGCGCGCAGCGACTGGAAGCCGAGCGTCGCGACCGCGGCGGCAAATCCGTGGCGGAAGCTCTGAACATGCTGCGAGGCCGCGGCGCCGGGGCGACGCCGCCGGGCGGCGATTCAGCGGGCTCGCAGGAAGGCGAAGCGCCGCAGGGCGTCGCGGAAACGAAGGACGACAAAGGCGAAAGCGCGCGCGACACGACCAGCAGCCTGCTCGCCGCCAAACGCCGCGCGCGGCAGCGATATCGGCCTCACGATTGATGTCTTGGGGTGCCTCTCGCGATGGAGTCTGTCGCCGTTTGCATCGATTCTTCGGCCATTGGCGCCGAGGCATCGATCACAGGCGAGACGCCGGTGCGACTGACTTTGATGTCTTACGAATACGCGGAGACGATCTCGACGGCGGGGTAATACCAGTGCAGGATATCGTCGAAGTGTTTGCCGTCGGTGGCGAGGCTCTGCGCGCCGTACTGGCACATGCCCGCGCCGTGGCCGTGGCCTCGGCCGTGGATCGTCACCTCGCCGTCGGCGACCTTCACGTCGATGAACGACGAATAGAGCGGTTTCTGCGGCGGGCTCAACCGCTCGCGCTCGTCGCTGAAGTCCAGTGCGCGCCGCAGCGAGTCGGCGCGCATCTCGACGTGCTGCGCGCCAGGAAGGTGCAGCACGAAACGCGTCGGGCGCCCGTGCCTGTTGAAGGCGGCTGCTTCGACGGAGGACAGCGCGGCAAGCTCCGCCAGGGGGGGGATGTTCGACGCGACGCCGTAGGCGCGAAGGCGGGCGATGGTTTCGGCGGCCGGTCGCGCGACGGTCCAGCGATAGACCGGCGCGTCGCGGCAGACGTCTTCGCCTTCGCGTCCCATCAGCGGCGGCACGTCGTGGATGGGATGATCGCTGATGACGTCGAGCGCCGCGGCCGCGACGCCGCCGCAGCACGCCGAGTAATACCCGCTGACCAGCCCGCCGCGATACGACAGAAACATGCCTCGCGTCATCTCGATCGCCTCGATGGCGCGCTGATTGCGCGTCTGCCCGACGTACGCCTGCGATGAGGCGGTGCTGGTGACGTCGTAGTGGCGCTGGGCGCGCGACGTGGCGATCTCGCTCGACGCGAAGCTGCGCGCCGCGATCGCCTGCGCTGCGAACGTGTGCACGTGCCAGTGCGAAAACAGTTCGCGCGCCAGCACGCCCGGCAGATAGCGCTCCATGGCGACGTGATTGACGACGTCGTAATCGCCCGGGCCCAGGTCCGGCCGCGCCACCAGCGCCAGCGTTCCGGGATAGGAATCGCCATCGACGTCGATCGACGGCTCTTCGGGATCGAGCAACTCGATGCGCAGCGTCTCGAAGGCTCGCGTGCGCACGAGGCTGCGGCCGGCATCGACGATGCGCCACGAATGTGCGAGCGCGCTGACGCTCAGCGGGCCGCGCGCGATCTGCGCGCGGTCGATGAACATCTCGCCCTCCTGCTCGCTCTCGCCCAGCGCGATGGCGACCTTGTGCAGCACGCGCAGCCACTGATCGCGCTGACCGATCACCAGCGCCCGCGACGCTCGCTCGCCCGGGACGCGGCGGATTCGCACGCGCACGGTCGGCTCGGCGTCGGGGAGCTGCGGCAGCGCGGACTTCGCGCCGCCATCGGCAGGCGTCGCTGCGGGACTGCCGTTCGAGCCGGACGACTCATCGCCTGAACAACCGATAAACAGCGGTGGAAGCGCCGCGGCGCTCCCGGTCGCCGCGAGTGACTTCAGAAATGTGCGACGGCTGGCCATCCGTGGACCTCTTCGCCTCCTGCAAACGTCGGGCACCAGTTTATCCTGCGGCCGGGTGATGCAGGCGAAGTGCAAGTAGCCCGGCGTTCCGCGCAGGGAATCAGGACGCGGAGCGTCGTGGCGTCTGCGTCAGGCCGAGTTCATCGATCGCCGAACAGAATGGCGATGATTGCCCGACCGCATCGATTCTTCGGCCATTGAGGCCGAAGAATCGATCACAGGCGAGGACGCCTATGCCACTGTTCTGCTAGCCAACCTCAGTCGAGATGCCGAAGCGACAGGCCGTAATTGCCGAGCTTTTCCTTGATCTCGTCGAGGCTGGTCTGGCCGAAGTTCTTGACGCCCATGAGTTCCGCCTCGGTGCGGGTGGCGAGGTCGCCGATGGTCTGAATGTTCAGAAGCTGCAGCGCCTTGCGGGCGCGGACGGAAAGATCGAGCACCGAGATGGGCTTGTTGAGCACCGAATCAGGCGCCTTGCCCCGAAGCTGCTCGTAGATTTCCTGGCGCATGCGGCTGAACTGGCCTTCGAGCCCCTGGCCCAGGCGGAGACTCTTCTGCGAGAGCATCGCCTTGATCTCGTGCAGCGACGTTTCGCCGAAGTTCTTGTAGCTCAGCAGCTCCGCTTCGCTGATGCGAAGCAGGTCGCCCAGCGTGCGAATCTGCATCTTCTTGAGGCAGTTGCGCGCCCGGACGGACAGCTCGAAGTCGGTGACGGGCGTGTTGAACAGCGCGGCACGTTTGGCGCGGTCGCGTGCCTGCTCTTCGTCGTAATACATGTCGCGCGACGCGGTGACGTCCTTGAGGAACAGCCGCGCTCGCATGTGATTGGGCTTCGTCTCCAAAACCTGTCGCAGGCATTTCTCGGCCTTGCTGATCTCGCCGCGGTCCTCGTAGATGACGGCGAGGTTGACCAAGGCGTTGAAGTGCGCGCGCTCGGCGCTGCACAGGTGCTCATACGTCGCGACGGCTTCGTCCTCTTCGCCGACCAGATCGAGCATGTACGCCAGGCGGAACAGGTACTCCGGCTTCTCGTTGAGCTGAGCGGCCTTGCGAAACTGGCGGATGGCCTCCGGGCGGTCGCCCTCGGCTTCCAGCCGCAGGCCCGCCTGGAAATGGTCTTCCGCCGCCTTGGGGTCGGTCGAGGAACCGCCGATCCCGATCATCGTGTCGAGGACGTTTGACTGCGCCATTGGATGGATTGCTCCAGGTTCTCGAGCCGCCGCGGCGGCCCATCTGTGTCCGGATGCGTCTGATTCGCCGCCCACACCGCCGGGCGATTTGGAATCGGCAAGTGTAGTCGGCCTCGGCAGGGCGGGCAATGAGTTCGGGTTTCGGAGTCCGGGGTCCGGGGTTCGGGCTACGTTCCCGGAATCCGAACCCCGGAATCCGAACCCCGATCCATGCATCCAAATGGGGTAATCCACTCATGAACCGGCTCATCCCCGATCCCACCGAGGCATGCCGCCCGTAACAAGAACGGAGCTTCCCCATGACCACCACCACCACGCAACTGAACGTCCACCGCGGCGAGGATCGCGGCACGACCGAGCTCGACTGGCTGCACAGTCGCCATTCGTTCTCCTTTGGCGATTACCACGACCCCGCCCGGATGGGCTTCCGCCGCCTGCGCGTCCTGAACGACGACGTGATCGAGCCCGGCGGCGGCTTCGGCGAGCATCCGCACCGCGACATGGAGATCATCTCGTGGATGCTCGACGGCGCGCTGCGACATCGTGACGACACCGGCAACAGCGGCGTGATCCGCCCCGGCGACGCGCAGGTCATGACGGCCGGCCGGGGCATCCGCCATAGCGAGTTCAACGCCTCGACCAGTCATCCCGCGCATCTGATTCAGATTTGGATCGAGCCATTGAAACGCGGTCTCGACCCGCACTACGAGCAGCGCAACTTCCCCGTGGAGAAACGCCGCAACGCCTGGCAACTGATCGCCACCGGCGGCGAGCCGATCGACCAGGCGATGCGCATTCACCAGGACGCCGATGTGTCGGTCTGCGACATCGAGCCGGGCCACGTCGTCGGGGCGACGATCAACGACGGACGCTTCGGCTATCTGCACGTGGCGCGAGGCGAGATCGACGTCAACGGCCAGGTCGCGCTCCGCGCGGGCGACGCGCTGGAAATCACCGGCCCCGCCGACCTCGAAATCACGGGCAAAGAGCTGAGCGAACTGCTGCTGTTCGATCTGGCGTAGATCATTTGGTGATTGTGTGATTTGGTGATTTGGCGATTGAAGTTGATGCGGTCATCGCCGGTGACTTCTCAATCGCCAGATCACCAGATCACCAGATCACCACATGGCTTCATCGCTGCATGCGGATTTCGCGGTATCGCCGGCCGCTGTGCGCCCCGCCGCCGAGCGTGCCCAGGTCGAAGAGCACCGCGAGGACGATCACGACCACGCCGAGGCCGGTGATGCTTCCGCCGCCGAAGTGCCACGCCCACGCATACGCCAGCGTCGTCAGCGGCAGGAAGATGAACCCCAGCACCGGCCAGAAGAAGTTCGGATACGGCTTCGTCAGGAAGTCGCTGAACAGCCACACGAGCACGATCGCCACTCGCGGGAAGAACAGCGCCAGACATCCCACAAGACACGGCATGAATCAAGTGTACCTTTCGAACGCGTAAATGAAAGCCCAGGGATGGCAATCCCTGGGCTTTGATCGTGTGAAAACACGTTCATCGAATCGAGTGCGTCACTCGATGACTTCGGGACCGTTGAACGCGAGGTTCTTGTCGTTCGTGGAAATCTCCTCCACGGCGGGTTCCTGTTCGCTGGGGACGGGGCGATCAAGATCGGCGAAGGGGTCCATGAAGCCGGGGTCTTGCGAGTTGAGCTCGAACTCGGCGCGGCTTTCGTAGTTGCGGTCCACGCCGCGCTTCGACAGCGATTCGAGCTGCGCCTGTTGCACGGCCCGCAGCTCCGCGAGCTTGGACTGGATCTGCTTGAGGTTGCCGACCTTGCCGAAGCGGTCGAAACTTCGCAGCGTCGCTTCCTGTTCCTGCGTCAGTTCGATCAGCCGGTCGTTGCGCTCGATCGATTCGATTTCGCGCTCGAGCTGATAGAGCTGCGCCTGATAGGTGCTGAATTCGGTTTCGAGGTTGTTGAGGATTTCGACCAGGCGGACCCTCTGCTCGCCGAGGAACTTCGACTGCTGCTTGTCGTAAGCCAGGCGATCGGCATAGGTCTGGCGGACGTGATTGATGCGGTGCGCTTCGTTGTAAGCTTCATCGATGTCGTAGCGCACGCCGTCGTGGCGAATGGCCACGGCCCGCACGCCCGACTGCTGCCTGGCCTCGGCGCGGGTGACGAGCTGGCGCAGCTCCGAAAGATCGTCGGTCGTCATCGAGACCACGCGAGTGGCGACCTCGACGTCGCGATCGAGCTGCGCAAGCTGGTGCTCGACCTGCGCCAGTTCGCCGCGGACTTCCGCGATGCGGTCGGGGTACTGGTTGGCGAGTTTCTGCAGTTGCATGCGGAGGACGGTGGGGTCGTCGATGACTTTGCCGACGACGTCCTGCGCGCTGGTGCGGACCTTGGAGAGGCCCATTGCGACGTTCTCAGGGCCGATCAGCAGGGTGAGTCCGCCGAGGGCCAGGCCGCCGATCAAACCCCATCTCAGGAGTGTTCGTGTGATGCCCATGGTTCTTCCTTTCGTCGTGCGTGCGAAACAGATCAGCGAGTGTGCGTGCTGAGGACGCCTGAAATCGCTCTCCCGGCTCCGTCGCGGCCGCCACCGTGGCCAAGGCCGAATCAACGGCTCCGGGAGGTTGTTGGGAGGGCGGGTGCGGGGATTTCAGGGGGACCGAGCCACGCCGGACCTCGTTCCGCGAAGTCGTAGATCCGCCGTGACGGGGTCCGGGTCGAATGGGTTCAACAAGGCAGCGCCGCCGGTGCGATCCGGGCTCGGCCGCGGAGCCAACCGGCATCAGGTGCAAACGCAGTGTCCACCGAGTCAGCCCGCCGGTATGCTCTCCCACGAATGCCCGGCTTTCATGTGCCCTGCCCGCGCGACCGATGCTGCCCAATTTCGTCATCATCGGAGCGCAGAAGGCCGGATCGTCCTATCTCATGCGCAGCCTGGCGGCGCACCCGGATGTCTTCATGCCGGTCCGGGAGATTGCATACTTTGAAGACCCCGATTATGAGCAAAAGTCATTCGCATGGTTCGAATCGCATTTCGAACGGGCTGGACACCGGCGGGCTGTGGGATTCAAGCGTCCTTCGCTGCTGGGACGCGCTGAGTGCGCGCTGCGCCTGCGTGAACTCGTGCCGGATGTCCGGGTGATTGCGACGCTTCGCAATCCGATCGAACGTGCCGTCTCCTCCTATTTTCACTTGATGAAGAATGGCTTGATTCCGGTTGAGCCGATCGAGCACGGTTTGCGAGCCATTCTCGATGGGCGCCGTGCAACCCAATGGCCGATGGCGCGAACCGTCATCACCTGGGGCCTCTATCACGAGCATCTATCGCGATGGTTCAAGTATTTCTCTCGTGCGCAGTTTCATATCGTCATCTATGACGACCTTCAAGATGATCGGCGACAAACGGTGCGGCGGGTCTATGAGTTTCTCGATATCGAGCCCTCATTCGAGGCGACGGACATCCCTGAAATCGCCAACCCGAGCGTCTATTCAATGGCTCGCCAGCGCATCCTTTGCTGGATGCGGCCCCTGCAGTCGCGATTGACCAGGGATCGCGCGAGCGTCGTTCCGCATGGCGGTCTCATCGGCTCCAGACTGAGAAACCTGTCCAAGGCGTTCGATTCAGCCGTGCTCGCGCGAGCTTTCACTGCCAAGCGACCGTCGCTGTCATCGGAGCTGCATGAACGGCTCGCCGACCAGTTTCGTGCCGATGTGTCATCGCTTGAAGGCCTCCTCCATCGCGACCTTAGCCACTGGATGCGTTCGGAGTAAACGCCGCGGACCGTGGCCTGCATGAGCAACCCCGATCACCACCGCGGGCCGGGAATCGGGCCGCAACGTTGCTCTGACTCGCAGCCCGAATGCCTCGCAATTGCGGGGGTGGTGCATGTCCCACGCCAAGGCCATGCGGACGTGTCCCGAGGCAGCGGGGGCGTACCATTGATTCAGATCAACCCAGTCCCGCGCACCCCACCGCCATCGGGCCCGGCGGCCCTGAAAACGCGGGCGGTCGTTTCCCACCAATGCGAGTGCCGTGATGAACACGCTCACCACATCCTTCGTGCGCCGGCTCCGCGACCGCGATGAATCGGCGTGGTTCGAGCTGTGGGAGGTCTTCGGCCCCGTGCTCCGCGCCCAGCTCACCAAGTGGGGTCGAGGGCGCATCGGCGTCGAGACCGTCCGCGATCTCACGCAGGAAACCCTCGCGGCGCTCTCGGACTCGATCGAGCGTTATGACCCCAGCCGCGGCGCCCGATTCAGCACCTGGCTGCTCTCGATCGCCAAGCATGCCCTGGGCGACGAGATCGACCGGCGCATGGCGCTCAAACGCGGCGGGGGACGCCGGCCGGGCGAACTGGACGAGCGCTACATGGGCCAATCCACCGTCATCGAGGCCGACGAGGCCTACCAGCAGAACGTCTTCTGCGCGAAGGTTTATGCCGCCATCCGCAAGGCCGAGGCGGATTCCGACTTCGTGCAGTTTCAGGTCTATCGCATGCGCGTGTTTGACGCCGTGTCTGGCAAGGACGTGGCGGAGCAGCTCGGCGTCAGCGAGCCGACCGTCAGCCGCCACCTGCAGAGGGTGCGCGACCTGCTGCGCCTGCGCCTCGGCGAAACCGTCACCACCTACAGTTTCACCGAAGAAGAACAAGACGAAGTGAAACGCGCCGGCCTGACCGGCGACGACGTGAAGTTCGATGACGCTCTGGCGGACATTTATCACCGCCAGCATCGGTTGATTCTGGAAGACGAAGCGGCGACGGCAAGAGGATTGTGATGAATTTGGTGATCGGGCGATTTGGTGATTTGGTGATCCGAGTGACGCCTACCGGCTGCACTCGCGTCCAAGCTGCAATTCAATCGCCAGATCTCCAAATCACCAAATCACCAGATGTTCGGGGAAAGCGAGGCGGCGATGTTGAATGAAGGTTTGGCCGGAGTGGTCCTGTTCTGCCTGATTCTGGCGGCCGCGATCCTGGCGATGATTTTTATCCTCGTGCCCCTGCTCAAAGGCATCGGCTGGGGCATCGCCAACATCTTCAAGGGCATCGGCTGGCTCATCAGCCACATCTTCCAGTCCATCTTCGGGATGATCGGCGACGCGGTGCGATTCGTCGGCGCGATCATCGCCTGCATCGTCTTCATGCCCCTGGTTCCCCTGAACATCGTCGTCGGACGCTGGAGCGCCGCGAGCCACTTCTCCAACGCGGTGAAGCGCGAGTTCCTCGTCGGCGGCAAGTGCCTGTATCGCGTGCTGCTCCAGCGGCCGCTGAAGCTGCTGTTGCTGCACGGATTGCTCGAGGGCCTGGAGCAGCGCGTGCCCGAAGCCGTCGCCGCCGCTCCGACTTCAGACAAACCCGGTCGTCGCACCGGGCAGTTCGACGGCTACGAGATCGTCGGCTCGCTGCGCACCGGCGGAAGCGGCGCGAAGCTGTACGTCGCGCGCCCCAACCGCGATCACCAGCCGCGCTTCCGCGACATGCCCGAGCTCGTCGTCATCAAGAGTTTCGCCATCACCGAAGGTTCGAGCTTGCCGCAGATCGTCCGCGAATCGCGGGCGCTCGAATGCGCCCGGCAGATCGGCCTCGTGGTCGATCACGGCATGGATGACAACCGCTTCTTCTACGTCATGCCATATCACCAGGGCGAGAACCTCGGCATCGTCACGCGTCAGCTTCACGGCGAAACCGAAGGCCGCGGACTCGAACCGAAACAGCTCGGCCAGTCCATGCGCATCGTGCAGGACCTCCTGAACACGCTCGCGCACTATCACCGCGGCGGGCTGTGGCACAAGGACGTCAAGCCCGACAACATCATCGTCAACGACCAGGGCGCGCACCTCGTCGATCTCGGACTCGTCACGCCGCTGCGATCCGCGATGACGCTGACCACCCACGGCACGGAGTATTTCCGCGACCCCGAGATGGTGCGACAAGCGCTCAAGGGCGTGAAGGTGCACCAGGTCGATGGCACGCGGTTCGACATCTACGCCGTCGGCGCCGTGCTTTATTTCATGCTGGAAAACACCTTCCCCGCGCACGGCGCCCTCAGCCGCTTCAGCAGGAAGAGCCCCGAAGCGCTGCGCTGGATCGTCCGCCGCAGCATGGCCGATTACGACAAGCGATATCGCAGCGCCGAGGACGTGCTCGCGGACGTGCGGCACGTCGCGGCGCAGCGCGACGCGTACGACGTCAAGCCCGCGGACTTGCCGTCGATGCGTCACGGAGCGGCCGGAGCGGGCGAGGCCGCATTCATGGATGACGCGAGCGCTTTCAGCGGCGAATCGCGTTCGTACGTCGCCGGTTCGCCGGCGCCGAATCGCGGACATGACAACCCGGCGATTGCAGGATTCGGAATTGCGGCTGGGATCGGCGATCACGGCAGCTTCGCGCAGTTCGGCCATTTCGAACTCGATGAGAACGGCCGGCCCATCCGCCACAGCGAGGCGGACGACGCAGCGCAAACGAAACGCTCGCGGCCGAAGCTGCGCGTGACCAACTGGTGGACCGGCGCGTACGCGATCGAAGAGCCTGCACCCGGCACTTCGAAGAAGCATCCCGGCGGCGCGGCGGCGACGGCACAGGCCGCCGCGTTTCGCGCGCAGTCACGCGACTTCCGACACCAGATGCAGGAAGTCCGCGCCCAGGTCGCCAGCGGCGCGATCAGCGCCCGCAAAGCGGCGCGCGAGCAGATCAAGGAAGCGCGGCGGCGGGCGCAGGACATCCAGAAACGCGCTTCCGCCCATGCCCGCGATCTGGCGCATAAGCGCCACGAGCGGCTCCGCGCCAAGAATCCCCACGCCAGCGTCGTCTGGCTGGGCATCATCAGCATCGTCGTCGTTGGCGGCGTCGGGGCGATGATCTACGGCATCAATCGCGCGCGCGACCGCCAGTTCGCCACGCACGCCGAACATGAGATGCTGGCCCTCGCCTCGACGTTCGACACCGGCCGGCCCGTCATCGTCGTCAATCGACATCCGCTCGCCGGCGACGAGCGCGTGCAGAAGAAAGTCGCCCGCGCGATTCGCGATCACCGCGGCGGCGGCTATGACGTCATCGACGCCGAGTTCGACTGGTCGCCGCAGCTTCGCGAACTGTTCGAGATCTTCGTCGAAGACATCGATGGACCCGGATATGAGCCAATGGAGGAATTCCTCGAAGCGCACAATCTCTACGGCGTGCTGCACATCTACGACAGCGGGCGCGCCCGGGATCGCACGCCTTCGGTCGGGGCGGAAGTGCTCCATTCGGAGCGGCGCGGCGCCGCGCGGCGGCGATGGTCGCCCGCGCCGATCGAACCCGCCGCCGGCACCTTCCTCGTCCTTAACGACCTCCCGGCGCCGCTGGACGAAGACGTCCGACACATCGTGCGCAATACGCTCGATTCATTCCGCGCCCGCGGCATGACGCTGCTGTCGCGCGACGACGGCGACGACATGGAACTCGAAGCGTCGGTGCGCAGCGTGCTGCCCGCCGCGGCGGTCGAAAACGACCTGCGCAAGGCGGCGCTGCACGCGGCGCTCGCCCGCCATCAGCTTGCGGGACTGGTGCGAATCGCCAGCCGGCGCGGCGAGGGACCGATCAGCGATCGCATTCTCTTCCAGGTCGTTCGCACGGCGGCGGAACTGGCGGAGGCGGGGCGCCTGGGGGGCGACGGCGAACCGCTCGAAGCCGACGCCGACGAAGCCGACGCCATCGCCGAAGTCGATGACCGATCTTCAGGCGACGGGGCGGCGACGCAACAACCTTCCCCCACGGCGGCCGGCCCGTCCCCCGGAGTCTCCGCAGTCACCGGCACGGCGACGTGCGTCGCGATCGTCGCGGCC
>CAZLDF010000173.1:0-3126 GCA_964558095.1 uncultured Isosphaeraceae bacterium
GCGAGCACGGCCGGCGCGTCCTGCACCGATTGCGCGGCCGGCGGTTGCTGCGCTGCGATGACGCCACGCTTGCCCTCTTGCGAGCCCGGCAGGTGTGGCTCGTGCGGGTCTTGCTTCGCCGCGGCCACGCGAGCCTTCAACCCGTCGAGCTTGATCGGCGCCAGGCCGAGGCGAACGCGGCCCCGCAATGGCTCAACGTGCTGCGGCTGGCGCGCGTGAAGCCCCACTGGTCGCGCATCGAGCGCGGCGCCGGCGGGCCGCGGTCCAGGCCCGACCCCGCCCGGGCCGAAGCCGCCATCGCGCTTGCCGACGAACTCGCCAGCGCGATCCGCCGCGGCGAAACCGCCCAGGCCTGAACCTGATGCCTGCGAAACGCACCAAGGTGACGCGGGTCACCTGCCGCGATCGATGAACCGCGATATACTTGCGAGCCTTCGGGCGATTAGTTCAGTTGGCTAGAACGCACGGATCACACCCGTGAGGTCACTGGTTCGAATCCAGTATCGCCCACTTTCGTAAACCACGCCGTTGACGCTATAGGATGGGTCAGCGTCGCCGTCTCATCCTCGTGTGCGCCATGTTCACGAGCCGCCGGATCCGGCGATCACGGTGTCGGGATCGGCGCGCTGGGTGCAGTCTCAGTTGGCGAAAGCGTGGGGCACCACGCGCCGCGACAATAGGTCAACACGATCGGCCCGTCCTCAAAAAAGAGAGCGACGCGAGCGCGGCGGTTGTCGTACTAGCGGCAAGGCGGAACGGTTCATGAACCTTCCGGAAACCACCGTCCCCAAATCGGCCGCAGGCGCTCAATCTCCGCTTTGGGAATGAGTTCCTTTGGTGTCCAGATTGCGAGTTTCAGAGCGTCGTGCGCCGGACTCGACTGCGACAGCGCTGCTGTATTGTGCAACGCGGCTTCAATCAGATCGGTCGCTGCATTCGCGCTGCGGTCAAGGTTGCCGATGATCTCGGCCAGCAAAGACTCGGCCCCCCCCGTCCCCCCCGCCCCCCCCGCATGCGACGACATTCCCGGGGAAGGGGCTGGACGCGGCATCCACGAATCGAAGTCGGTCGGAAGCGCGATCAGCGCGTAGGCGATCTCCGCTTCCCGGGCCAGTCGGGCCTCCGGCAGCGCGGTCATGCCGACGACATCGCCGCCCAGCGCGCGATGCATGTGGCTCTCGGCGCGCGTGGAAAACGATGGACCCTCGATCGTGACGTAGGTTCCTGTTGCGTGGACGTTGTAGCTGATCGACTTCGCAGCGTCCTCCAGCCACGCGCGCATCACCGGACAGCACGGGTCGGCGAACTCGACATGAACCGCGGCGTTGTCGAAGAACGTCCGCTCCCGTGCCCGGTTGCCCGCGCCGCCCCCCCCGCCCCCCCCGCCCCCCCCGGTGGTCCGGTCGATGAGTTGATCGCACAGGACGAGTTCGCCGGGCTTGATCGCTTCGCGGAGCGAGCCGACCGCGCCGGTGGCGATGATGTGCGTGACGCCGAGCGACTTGAGCGCGAAGATGTTCGCGCGGCACGGGACGCGGTGGGGCGGAATCGTGTGCCCGACGTCGTGCCGCTTGAGAACAGCCAGGCTGAAATCTGACCCAGCGAGGTTTCCAATCGTGATCGGAGCGCTTGGCGAGCCGAAAGGGGTCGTCACCTCGACGGACCGCGGCCCTTCCAGGAGGCCGCGCACCATCAGCCGGTCGTCCAAGCCGCTGCCACCGATGATCGCGATCAGCATTGATCCTCCGCTGAGGCGGCGAGTCTAGGGAATTCGCACGAATCATGCAGGGAGCGGTCCGCCCGATCCGGAGCGTCCGGCGCGCGGCGGGAGCGTCGGCGTCGGCAGAAGGTATAGGAGATATCCTTCAGCCGTTGCCTTCGCGGCAGCGCGCGCAAACGCGCGGCCGGTTCTCGTTTGTCTTCGCGCGGAGAGCACACCTCATGAGCGATTCTTCACCAATGCTGGGCATCAACAGGTCAAAGCGCGAGCTGGAGCGTGCGTCCCGGATTGATGGCATCGTTTCGGCCGGCGGGACTGACTCCGTGGAACGAGCGGTCCGCACCCGATATGCCGCAGCGGCAGGTACGCGCGAAGCCGCGCTGTGCTGCCCGTCAAGCGCCTATGACCCGGACCTCATCGCGATGCTCCCGACGGAAATCGTCGAGAAGGACTACGGCCGCGGCAACCCGAGCAAGTACGTCAACGAGGGCGAAGCCGTCGTCGATCTCGGCTGCGGAACCGGCAAGATCTGTTACATGCTTTCGCAGAAGATTGGGCCGCACGGCCAGGTCATCGGCATTGAATTACCGCGAGACGCGCGAGGCCGAAGGCGACGCGTGCTGCACCGACGGGTCATGCTGCTGACGGACAAAGCAGAATCCTCAGCCGGCATCAAACGGCCGGCGACACACCTCCGGCTCACCTTCATACGGCGCAGCGGGCGGACCCGGCAGCGGCGGCGAACTCGCGATGGCGAGCCAACCCAGCACAACGCCGACCACGATGCTCGCAATGAACGCGCCGGCCGCAAAGCGAAGCGCACTACGATTGCGAATGACATCGGCAGCGAGCAGGATGGTCATGATCGCGAGTCCCGCAAGCGATTGTTGCGGCGCCGTCCCCACGCCAAGAACGCCGCGCGGGCACTCCAGCGTGCCGTTCAGTTCCAGTGAAACGTGAAACCCGGCGACTGTGAGCGCGGCAATGCCCATCGGCAGCGACAACATGCTCAATATTGCCCGCGGCGCGGCGCGCGACACCAAGCCGATCGTGAACACCGCGACGATTCCCATCGCGAACGTGCGCTGATAGAAGCACAGCGGGCAGGCCTTCAGATTCATGCCCATGCTCAGCCAGAGACTGCCCGCCAGGACGATGATCGAAGCGGCGAAGGCAAGCCACGTGAGCGAGAATGGACGTCGTTCATCAGGCATGGTTTGGCTCCTGTCGTGGACCTGGCGGGTGCGCCGTAGTATATCGAGCAACCAAGTCGGACCCGTTGTGTGCAATGAACAGTGTCAATCGCAGCGGCGGGCCTCGTCGCGAGTTTCATCATTCTGTTCGTCCTGGAGCGCCTCGCGTACTGCCTGCTGCTTCAACCTGGAGGTTAGGCGTCGATGGTGAGA
>CAZLDF010000174.1:0-8261 GCA_964558095.1 uncultured Isosphaeraceae bacterium
TCGCGATCATCATGCTGCTGGTGACGCTGGTGCTCGTGGCGCTGCAAGGCGGGCGAGCCTCGGCGCAGCGCGCCAAGACCGGCCAAGCGCTGCGGCTGATGACGGCCGCCTACAACCAGTACGCCGCCGAAAACAAGGGCCGCCTCATGCCCGGATACGCGAGTGTGAGCACCATCAACAGCTTCGACATCCAGCCGCGTCTGGAGCATGGCGACAAACTCAACAACGCCAACGACCCGGGAAGTGGTGCTCGCTATGCGCGAAGCTCCTATGTCTTCCGCCTGCTGCCCTATCTCGGCCACGAGTGGCGGTCGCTCACGGTCGATTACGACAGCGATCGATTCGACAGCCGGGTCGAGCTGGACATGGCCGACGAGATGTACAGCGAGACGTCGCAGGGTTTCAATGCCGAGTCGAACATTGGGCTCGCCGAGCATCCCTCCATCGGGCTCAACTCGCTCATGCTGGGAGGCGACGACGTGCACGGCGGGACATACGCGACGGACCGAAATCCCTGGAGCCCGCTGGTACCGGACGAAGTCCTCGCGGCGACGAGATTGTCGCAAGCCATCAATCCGGGCAAGCTGATCGTCTTCGCGCCGACCAAGGTGTACGACGCGGACACCAATCCCAATCCGGCGCTGCCCGATATCAAGCTTGGCTATGTCGAGCTGCGCCCGCCGTTCCTGGAATTCGACAGCGCCAGCAACACGTGGATTCAGCGACAGTGGCAGCTTGATCCGAACGATCCGACGCGCGTCGCGCCCGTTCCCGCCGCCAACTTCAGCGCAGGCGGCGGACTGCCCATCGCGCGCTGGGGCGATCTGGTGCCTTTCGGCCGGCTCGACGGCAGCGTCGATTCGCTGCCCGCCAGCGAGCTCTTGAACGACATGACCCGCTGGTCGCCGTTTTGAGTGCCTGACAGTGGCACGGGCGTCTCGCCCGTGCGTCAAGCAGTGTGTGGCAACTCAGCCGCAGGACGCGATCAACCTGTCGAACTCGCCGGCGAGGACGCGAACTTCAGCCCCACGATGCCGACGATGATGAGCGCGACGAAGAAGAATCGCGCGAAGTTCGACGGCTCGCCGAAGAACATCAGCCCGATGACGAACGTGCCAAAGGCGCCGATGCCCGTCCACACGGCGTAAGCCGTGCCCATCGGAATGCTGCGCTGCGCCACCACCAGCAAGGCGCTGCTGGCGAGAATGCAGACCAGCGCCGCCAAAGCGGGCCAGAACACCACGTGGCCGTCCTTCCACGCGAACTTCAGGCCCACCGGCCAGCCCCATTCGAAGATGCCCGCGATGATCAGGCACACCCATGCCATGCGCGATGACTCCCTTCCAATGAATCCCGCCGCCGATCATACGATCATGCGATCATGCGCGCAGCATGCCGGTTCGCTCCAGCAAATCCAGCACCGCCGCGACCGATTGCTCGACCGTTTGCTCATCGGTGCGCACGCGGAGGTCCGGTTTCAGCGGCGCTTCATACGGCGCATCGACGCCGGTGAATTGCGAAATCTCGCCGGCGCGGGCATTCTTGTACAAACCCTTCGGATCGCGCGACTCCGCAGCGGAAAGCTCGCAATCGACGTGAACCTCGAGGAAGCTGTTGCCGGCGGCCTCGTGGACTCGCCGAGCCTGCTCGCGGTCGGCTCGATAGGGGCTGATGAAGCTCACGAGCGTGATGACGCCCGCGTCAGCGAAAAGCCGGGCGACCTCGGCGATGCGGCGAATGTTCTCGGCCCGGTCGGCCTCCGAGAAGCCGAGATCGCGATTGAGCCCGTGGCGGATGTTGTCGCCGTCGAGTCGGTAGGCCAGATGCCCGCGCGCCAGCAGAGCCTTCTCGACCCCCACCGCGATGGTCGATTTGCCCGAACCCGAGAGCCCGGTGAACCACACCGTCACGCCGCGCTGCTTCAGCACGCGAGACCGCTCGGCGGGCGTGATCTCGCCGGCGTGCCAAGTGATGTTGGAAGCGACCCGTTCGGACATGCTTGGCTTGGGGGGGCGGGGAAACCCGGACGAGCCGCGGCGCGGGCGTCCGGGGCGATTTTCGTTCAGGGTGAATTCGGTGGACGGCGGGGCGGAGCAGTATATCGGCCCCATGCGCACGGTCGTTTCGCGCGGGCCGGCCGCTATACTCGTCGAACCCCGCCGGTAACCGAGAATACGCCCCCCGGCGGCCGATGAACCAATGCCAGAAGTACGAGCCCAGCGATGATTGAGACCGCGGCCGCGACCAGGCACTACAACCTCACGCACCTCCAAACGCTGGAGGCCGAGGCGGTGCACGTCATGCGCGAAGTCGCCGCCGAGTTCGAGCGGCCCGCGCTGCTCTTCAGCGGCGGCAAGGACTCGATCGTGATGACGCGCTTGGCGGAAAAAGCATTCCGCCCCGCGCGATTTCCCTTCCCGCTGCTTCACATCGACACCGGCCACAACTTTCAGGAAGCCCTGGACTACCGCGACAGCCTCGTCGAGCGCCTCGGCGAGCGGCTGATCGTCAAGTACGTCGAGGACCTCATCAAGGACGGCCGGGCGCACGAGGACGGCGGGCCGCTCCCGTCGCGCAATCGCGCGCAGATTCCCACCCTGCTCGCCGCGATCGAGGAATACGAATTCGACGCCCTCTTCGGCGGGGCGCGGCGAGATGAGGAAAAGGCCCGCGCCAAGGAACGAATCTTCAGCTTCCGCGATGAGTTCGGCCAGTGGGACCCCAAGAACCAGCGGCCGGAACTCTGGAATCTTTACAACGCCAAGATCCGCAAGGGCCAGCACATCCGCGTCTTCCCGCTGAGCAACTGGACCGAAATGGATGTCTGGCAATACATCGCGATCGAGCGCATCGACGTGCCGAGCATCTATTTCTCGCACCAGCGCGAAGTGATCATCCGCAACGGCCAGATCATTCCGACATCCGATTTCATCCCCGTTCGCGAGGGCGACGTCGTCGAGGAGCGCACGGTTCGCTTCCGAACCGTCGGCGACATGACGTGCACAGCGGGCGTGGACTCGCTGGCGGTGACGCTCGAGGACATCATCGCCGAGGTCGCCGCGGCTCGGGCGTCGGAGCGCGGCGCCCGCATGGACGACCGCACCAGCGACGCGGCCATGGAGGACCGCAAGAAACAGGGTTATTTCTGAATTAATTGAAATCTGAAATTTGAAATCTGAGATTTGAAATCTGACATCCGACCTCTGACCTCCGACCCCCGACCCCCAACCTCCGACCTCCATGTCCAGCCCCACTTCGACACAAACCCGGGAACGCTCGAGCTCGCAGCGGCGAAACGCCTTCGACCGCGAGCGCTATTTGCGCATGGACCTCTTGCGCCTGCTCACCTGCGGCAGCGTCGATGACGGCAAGAGCACGCTCATCGGGCGCCTGCTTTATGACAGCAAGTCGATCTTCGAGGACCAGCTTGAAGCTGTGCAGCGATCGAGCATCCAGCGCGGCGACGAGCGCATGAACCTCGCCCTGCTCACCGACGGCTTGCGCGCCGAGCGCGAGCAGGGAATCACCATCGACGTCGCCTATCGCTATTTCGCCACGCCCAAGCGCAAGTTCATCATGGCCGACTGCCCCGGCCACGTGCAGTACACGCGCAACATGGTCACGGGCGCGAGCACCGCCAACCTCGCGGCCATCCTGATCGACGCGCGCAACGGCGTGGTCGAGCAGACCCACCGCCACGCCTTCATCGCCTCGCTGCTCCGCATCCCGCACATGGTCGTCTGCGTCAACAAGATGGACCTCGTCGATTGGAGCGAGGACGTGTACGAGGACATCTGCAGCGTGTTCGAGGAGTTCGCGGCGCGGCTGGAAATCAGCGACGTGACGTTCATCCCCATGTCGGCGCTCTTGGGCGACAACGTCGTCACGCACTCGACGCACATGCCCTGGTACCAGGGCCCGTCGCTGCTGCATCACCTCGAACACGTGCACATCGCGTCCGATCGCAACCTGATCAACTGCCGGTTCCCGGTGCAGTGGATCATTCGGCCGCAGAGCGACGCGCATCACGATTACCGCGGCTATGCGGGGCAGGTGGCGTCGGGCGTGTTCCGAGCGGGTGACGACGTGGTCGCGCTGCCTTCGGGCTTTTCGACGAAGGTGAAGTCGATTGACTTCGGCGGCGCGCCCGTCGAGCAGGCGTTCCCGCCGATGTCGGTTTCCATCCAGCTCGAAGACGACATCGACATCAGCCGCGGCGACATGCTCTGCCGCCCGAACAACAAGCCGCACGTCGGCCAGGACCTCGAAGTGATGATGGTCTGGATGGCCGAGCAGCCCATGGCGGTCGGCAGAAAGTATGCGCTCAAACACACGACGCGCTTCGCCCGGTGCGTCGTCGGCGACCTGAAATATCGCCTGAACATCTCGACGTTCCATCGCGACGAGGAGGCGAAGGAGCTGAAGCTCAACGAGATCGGCCGGGTGTCGTTGCGCACGACCCAGCCGCTGTTTTACGATGCCTATCGCGATTGCCGGCAGACGGGCGCGTTGATTGTGATCGACGAAGCGACGAACAACACGGTCGGCGCCGCCTTGATCATCGGGCCGACGCAGTGAGTTCCGCATCGACGAACGCGCAGGCGACGGCCGAAGCGAGCGCGCGGCTCGAAACGGGCGTTCAGCCGATCCGCGTGCTGCTCTACAGCATCAAAGGCGCCGGACTGCACTACACCGGCGGCGGCATGACGGCATACCGCATGTACAGCAGCGCGCCGCCCGGCCGCTTTCGGATCACACTGGCGCACACGCGCGCCGATCAGGGCGAGTACGGTCTCTTCGAGAACACCGCCGCCATCTGCTCGTTCGAGAACGACCCACTCTCGCAGTGGCGCACCATGCGCCATTCGGTACAGTGGGTGCGGGACCATGCGTCGCAGTTCGACGTCTTCCACGGGCTGCATGCGTATCATGTGACGACGCGCACTGCCTACGAAGCGCAGCGTCGTGGTCTGCCGGCGGTGCTGAAGATTGAGATGTACGGCGGAGACTTGAGTGACAAGCCCGGCTGGCGGTCACTTCTTGGACTGCCGCGCAAGCGCCGACGATGGGTGAGAGCCCTTTCCGGCGTCGTCGCCACCAGCGCGGCGATTGAGCGCGAACTCCTGGAATATGGCATCGACCCGTCGAAGATCGCGCGGATCCCAAACGGTGTGGATACAGACTTGTTTCGGCCCTGTCGCGATCAGACCGAGCAACGCGCCTTGCGGGAGCGCCTCGGTCTTGAAGATCGATTCACAATCGTCTTCTCCGGGGCCGTCGGGGAACGAAAGCGGCCCCACCTTCTCGTGGAGGCCAGCGCCATCCTGTCCAGACTGGGGCAGGACGTTCAGATCGTGCTCGCGGGTCCCGAGAAGGATCCGGCATATGCGCAGCGCCTGCGCTCCATGATTGACTCGCTGAATGTCGCGCGACAGGTCCGGATCATGGGATTCGTATCCGACATGGCCTCGCTCTACCGGGCAGCGGATGTGTTTTCGTTGCCATCGCGCGGCGAGGGGATGTCGAACGCGCTGCTCGAGGCGATGGCCAGCGGCCTTCCCGCCATTGTCACACGCGTGTCTGGCGTGACGGATCTCATCGAGGACGGCGCGCATGGCCGCATCGTCGCGCCGCGCGCTGAATCCATCGCCGACGCCATCGGCGCCTATGTTCATCACCGGGACCTGGTCACGCGGCATGCGGTTGCGGCGCGAGAGCGCATCGAGCAGGGTTACAGCGTGAGCCGAGTCATCGAGTCGTACGAAGCGATGTTTCGTCGCGTCATGCGCGGCGAACCTGCGGCGGGCTGAGTCGGCCAGAGGTCATCCCGGCGCGCGAGCTCTGGCGTACAGGGTCTTGCGCTGCTCTGGGCGCAGGGCAGCGTCCAGGCACGCCCTATATTTTCCGAGCCACAGGCCGGACCGCGTCCCAGAGTTTGCCGGATAGGACATCGTGCGAACTTCCACGCCAACGAATCCAACGCTCTGCAGCAACTCTTGCAGAGATGATCGCGTCCAATAGGTCACGTGCACGGGCGGCCGAGAGCGCGGATCCCGCGGGACGTCATTCCACATCCACCGGCTGCCATAGTTGGGCGTGGAAAGATACACCGCTCCACCGGGATTCAGCCGGTCACGAACGGTGCTGAGAAATGCTCGCGCCTGGATGATGTGTTCGAGCACCTCCCAGAAGCAGATGGCGTCGAAGCGCTGCCCGGGGAAAGCGTCATCGCTCAGGGTGCCATGGTGCAAGGCGCACTGCAGGTACGACCGACCGGCCTGCAGGGCGTTTCCGCTTGGCTCGACCCCGTAGGTCTCGATGCCGAGCCGTTGAATAGCCGCGAGAAACGATCCGACGCCGCAGCCGACTTCCAACAAAGTTCTCGGCTGATCGGTCTTGATCTGCTCGATCGCGGCCCGACGCGCCGAAGGGAACGACGGCACTGCGCCGGAGCGGATCAGCCTGGCCTCCTCCATATGTGAGCGGTAGTCTCCTTGCTCCTTATACAGCGTGTCGTAATCGACCGCGATGAGCGTTTCGGGAGGAACAAATCGCAATCCGCATTGAGTGCACAGACGCAGGGGAAACCCGTTCACCGCCGGCAGTGATTCCGTTTGACGGCTTTCGCAGGCAACACATGGGACAGCAGATGGGGCTTGTAATGTCGAAGATGGCAGTGGCGCCGAGCGGTGCATGTCCACAATCCTAGCTTGATGAACTCAGAGAGTGCGCCGCCGCGGCCGTCGAGTCGTCGGCGCGTGAACGATTGCCGTCCGTCCAACGTGTCAGATCGCGACCGAGCAGACATCCCAGGCGCTTGACTTCTTCGGAAAACTCCATTTCGAGCCGCTCGCGCAGACTCGATGGCATGGCTGTGGGCCGAGTGGGCGCGTGATGCGCAAGCAATCGACCGAACAGCTTCACGAGCCGAGTCCGGGCGCCCCGGGGGAGAAGTCTCAATTGCCGCTCGATGACGGGGTGCATTCTCAGGAGATTCTTGGCGCGCATTGAGGTTCGCGCCCACCGTGCTTCGTTATGCAACCCGAAGTCAGGCAGAAAGGACTCGCTGATCTCCAGAAACCGCGTGATTCTCAGATACGCTTCACGCGGATCCGCCTTCAATTCCTCGAGGAGCAGAACGAGAACGTTTTCGCGGCCGAACGCCTCGAAGTACGCCTCGAGTTGCGTGGAAAACGTGGCAAGCGCACCATACTGAAAGTACTTCGGCCCTCCGAGGTGCTTGTGAAGGCGCTCGCCGCGCAAACGGTCTGGTTGCGCTGCCAGGGCCTCTTCAAAATCGGTGATCGTCTCCCAGCCGCCCGCGACGTATTCGCCATGCAGCGACCACATGAAGTCCACCGGGTTCCGCAGACTCACGACGATCTTCGCATCGGGCGCGAACGCCTTGATCTGCGATGCGGCGAGCGCCGAACGAAGATAGGCCGTCGAGGCCTCGCCGATGCGCTTGTACCGCTCCGCTCCCCTGAAAAGACGAAGATACTCCTCCAGCGTGGTTACGCAGCGGCGCTCGGGCATGTCGAAGTCGCGACCGAAGAAGCGCGGCTCCTTGCGCTGGGACATGAAGACTTCCGGATGCGCGCTCAGGTAATGATAGAGCGAAGTCGTGCCGCATTTGGGCGCGCCGACGATGAAAAAATTGGGTCGGGGCGTTGTCGTGTCGATGTGAAGGTCCGTCGAACGCATGTCATTATCGAGCCTTGTTGGCGGGCACATCATAGGACTGCGTGGCAGCGTGCGAGATGCGCCCACCTCATCATCGCATGGGCCACCGCTTCGGATTCAACCGGAGGCGGGAAGCAATCGCGTCCGTCGCGAGAGAAGATCCTTGCTCCGCGCGATCAGTTCGTTCCATTCTTCGCGGGCGAACACTCGAATGACGAACGTGTACAAGACCGCGGACGCGATCAGCACGATCGCCAGCCGCAGCCAGTCGCGGCCGGGCATCGGCGGTAGGGCGTCGGCCGCCAACCGCGCCGCAAGCATCGCTCCGACGGCCGTCACAAACGGTATTGCCTGGACCGTCAGGTAGTCCCAACCCCGGCCGCCCAGCGGTCGAACGGCCACGGTGAAGTAGATCGGACCGAGCACGAGTATGCAGCAAGTTAAACCGATGGCAACGCCGATCGGACCGGCCAGCAGCGCTCCCGCCGTCGCCGCCGCGACATAGCCCCCCGCCAGCATCCATTTCATCTTCAGTTCCAGGCCGAAGCGTCCTGTCCCGCGAAGCAGACCGCTGACGC
>CAZLDF010000175.1:0-4020 GCA_964558095.1 uncultured Isosphaeraceae bacterium
CGTCAGACCACGGCACCCACCTCCACCTCGCCGCGATTCAGTTCCACCCGATCTTGTAGAACACGGTGGTGAACAGAAAGTCGGCGATGATGACTGCGACGACGGTCTGCACGACCGTGTTGGTCGTCGCCTTGCCGACGCCCGCGGCGCCGCCCGTCACCATCAGCCCGTTGTAGCACGCCAGCGCGCTGAGAATCAGCCCGAATGCGGCCGCCTTGATGAGTCCCGTCAGGAAATCCGAAAGCACAAGTTGATCGAGCGTGTTGTCCACGTAGAGCTGATACGGCACGCCGAGCAGGCCGACGGTCATCGCCCCCGACGCCGCCACCGCCACGATGTCGCCGATCACCGTCAGCAGCACGAGACTGACAATCGTCGCGGCGACGCGCGGCAAAACGAGAAAGCGAATCGGATTGAGCGCATGCGCTTCGAGCGCTTCGATCTCTTCGCCCACGACCATCGTGCCGATTTCCGCCGCGATCGCAGCGCCCGCGAAGCCCGTCAGCACGATGGCGCTGATGAGCGGGCCCAGCTCGCGAAAGACCGCGATGCCCACGATGTTGGCGATCTTGTCCGACTGGCCGAATTCCGCCAGCGGCGGCTCCATCTGGAGCGCGAGGATGAACCCGATGCAGCCGCAGACGAGCATGACGATCCCGACGGAGCGCGCGCCGATGCGGACAAGCTGGGTGACGGCGGCGGTGCGGCCGAAGCGCACACGGCGCTGCGTGAGGCTGCGCCACACCCACGTGAGCACATCGCGAATGAGCCACCACACGCCGCCGATCAGCGCGAACGTGCGGAGCCACAGCGCGCCCCAATGATCCATGAAGCGAATGAGCAGGTTGTTGGATGTTTCAGTGGTTTGCGCCATGAGTCAGAGTGGCATGGGCAAGCGAAAGGCTTTGCGCAGCTTGCCCGTGGTTGCGTCATAACTTCGTGGACCACGGGCAAGCCCAAAGCGGCTTGCCCGTGCCACCCCGAAGGCGTTACGCGCGCAGAGCATCATCGCACGAATCGACGATGGTGAACACCATGTCCAGCCGGGCGATTTCGAAGATCGACCGGACCTTTTCCTGCAGGCCGCAGAGGATGAGCTTGCTGCCGCCGCGGCGAGCGGCCTGCATGGCTTCGACGAGCGTCGCCACGCCGGAGCTGTCCATGTAGGGCACGTCCTTGAGGTCGATAATGACTTTCGCGGGCTTTTTCCGCTGCGCGGCCGCGAGGTGCGCTCGAAAGTCCGGCGCGCGGCCAAGGTCGATTTCGCCTTGCGGCGTCAGCACGGTCCCGTTCTCGACCGTCTTCTGCCGCACTTCCATGGGATCAGTCATGACATCTTTCCTGCCCGCACGACGGTGTGGGCAACGGCGATTCTTCGGCTTCGCCCGGCGCGGGAACGCGACGGGTCATGGTCAGGCGCATGCCCCCGCCGGCACGGTGTTCGTACTGCACTTGGTCCATGATCTCGGCGATAATGAACACGCCCAGCCCGCCGGGCCGAATGTCTTCGAGGTCGCGCGACTTGATCGATTGCAGATCGACCTGGCGCGCACGATCCTCGAGCACGATCTTGATGCCCGGCGGATCGCCGTCGAGCGCCCACAGACTCATCCAGATTCGCCCGGTCGGCGAGCGGTCATAGCCGTGCTTGATGATGTTGCACAGCGCCTCGTCCACGGCGAGGCTGATCTGCCCGCAATGATGCTGCGAGAACCCGATGCGCTGCGCGACGTTGGAAACCAGCGCGCGCGCGCCGGCAAGAAACCGCGGCTGGCTGAACATCTCCAGCAGCATGTCCGGCGCATCGCGGCCGGCGTCATGTTCGGGCGATTCAGTCATGCGCGGCTCCGGACGTCGCCCGACCGCGGCTGAGCGCTTCGCCGGATTCCACCGCCGCGACCCAGCGCCGCACGGCCGCTTCGCGCTGCCGCCGGGGCGCGTCGTATTCGTATTCCAGCCGCATGCCGGTTAATCGGTCCAGGGCCTCGATCGCCGCGAATCGAACCGCGGGATCGTCCGAGTCAAGCAGCTCGACGATCTGCGGAATGCGGTCGGCGTCGCGATCGTGCACGGCGTACTCGATAGCGTAGAGGTGAGCGGCGGGGTTGGGCGATTCGAACCCGCCTTCTTTTGCAGCCGGCGCGCAAGATGCCGCGCCCAAGCCAGCCGTCGCCGCCACCCATATCCAGCGCCTCATATCCCTTCATCATAAATTCCAGTCGCCCCGCGAGCAACGAAACGCCCGGATTCCTCCGCGACACGAGCGCCGCAGCCCCGCCGCGAGTGGCAACCGGCCGCGCAGCATGCTAGAGTGGGGATTCTTCGCGCATGCTGCACCCATGACACCCACGTCAACGCTCCAGGCGTCTGCGGCGGCCAGAACGCTGCCGCACGACGAAGTCGTCCTGATTCTCGACTTCGGCAGCCAGTACGCGCAGCTGATCGCCCGCCGCGTGCGCGAAGCCGGCGCGTTCAGTCTGCTGCTCAACCCGGGCACGCCGATCGAAGAGCTGGCGAAGTACAAGCCGCGCGGCATCATTCTCTCCGGCGGGCCTTCGAGCGTCTATGAGTCCGCCGCGCCGCGATGCGACGATCGACTGTTTGAACTCGGCGTGCCGGTGCTCGGCATCTGCTACGGCATGCAGATCGGCTGCCAGATTCTCGGCGGCGACGTGCAGAACGTCGCAGCACGCGAGTTCGGCCGCGCGCGGTTGAACATCCGCGATCAGAACGATCTCTTCGCCGGCATCCCTTCCATCACCACAGTGTGGATGAGCCACGGCGACCAGGTGACCGGCGTCTCCGGCGACTTCGACGTCCTCGCTTCGACCACGACCTGTCCATTCGCGGCGGTTCGACACAAATCGCAGCCCTTCTTCGGCGTGCAGTTTCACCCCGAAGTCACGCACACGCCCCACGGCGTCGATATGCTTCGCAACTTCCTGTACGAGATTTGCGCCTGCTCCGGCACGTGGCGCATGAGCGACTTCATGCAGGTCGAGGCGAAGCGCCTTCGCGAAACCATCGGAGGCGAACGCGTCATCTGCGGCTTGTCCGGCGGCGTCGATTCCTCCGTCGTCGCGGCGCTGCTCGCCAAAGCCGTCGGCGATCAGCTCACCTGCATCTTCGTCGATAACGGACTCCTGCGAAAGAAGGAACGCGAGCTGGTCGAGACGACGTTTCGCGATCACTTCAGCATCGACCTGCGCGTTATCGACGCTGCGGATCAGTTCCTCGGCGACCTCAGGGGCGTCACGGACCCGCAGGAAAAACGCCGGCGCATCGGTCACCGCTTCATCGAGGTTTTCCAGCAGGCGGCTCGCGACATTGAACGCGCCGACGCCGCGAACGCCGGCGTGGAGTTTCTCGCGCAAGGGACGCTGTATCCCGACGTCATCGAGTCCGGCCACGGCCACGCCGGGACCGCCGCCAACATCAAGCTGCATCACAACGTCGGCGGCCTGCCGGAGGAACTGGGCTTCAAACTCATCGAGCCGCTGCGCGATCTGTTCAAGGACGAAGTGCGCCGCCTGGGCGAAGTGCTCGGCCTGCCGCCGCACATTGTGTGGCGCCACCCCTTCCCGGGGCCGGGTCTCGCCGTGCGCGTGCTTGGCGAGGTGACGCGCCCGAAGCTCGACCTGCTTCGCGAGTGCGACGAGATTCTGCTCGAAGAAATCATCGCGAACAACCTCTATCGCAGCACGAACCAGGTGTTCGCGGTGCTGCTGCCGGTGCAGAGCGTGGGCGTGATGGGCGACGGGCGCACGTATGAATCCGTCGTCGCGATCCGCGCGGTGGAGACGCAGGACTTCATGACCGCCGACTGGGCGCGGATTCCATATGACGTGCTGGCGACGATCTCCAATCGCATCATCAACGAAGTGCGCGGCGTCAACCGGGTCGTGTATGACATTTCCAGCAAACCCCCCGCGACGATTGAGTGGGAGTGACGGGCCGTGATGCTGCCGAATGAGGACCGCGCCATCGTCCTCGTGGCGAGTTTACAATCATGAGCATCTG
>CAZLDF010000176.1:0-2838 GCA_964558095.1 uncultured Isosphaeraceae bacterium
GGCGGCGATGGCGCCGTGGCGCGGCGAACATGGTCCGGCGATCTGCTCCTCACGCGACATCGCCCGCTCGTCGAGGTCGATCCCCAGCGGCTCGATGAGGCATTCGAGGTCGATGTCTCCCGACCGGTGTACCGCGATGGAACGTGGACGGCGCTGGCGGATGCGAACGTCCTCGGCCGATTCGGGTGATGTCGGATCGGCGATGCGACGGCGGCGACTGGCTTTGTGCGCGCTGGACTGTCGCGGATCTGAGCAACCGCCCCGCGCGCAAGAAAGCCCAGGCATAGCCATGCCTGGGCTTTGAGTGGTAGGGGGTGGGAGGTTCGCGCAACCAATAGCATCGCGGTATTGCGACGCGCGACGCCGAGCGTTGCGGTGCTATTCGGTCAAAGCTCGTCGCCGGGGCGGACGCTCCCGCGGTCGCCGCGGCCGCCTCGTTCGAAGCGTTCTTCGAGTTCCTTGGCGAGGGCTTCGATTTCTTCGGGGTCGAGCACGCCGTCTTCGTTGGCGTCCCACTCGTGGAAGGATTGCTGCATGCGTTCGGGCATTTCTTCGAGCTGGACCTTGTCGTCGCCGTCGGCGTCGAAGGCCATGAGTCGTTCCTTCATGCCGGGGGCGCGGGCGCGCGGGCTATTGAAGCGGCCCGGACGTTCGCCTTCAGGGCCGCCCCCCCCAACGCGGCCCTGCCCGGGTTGGAGCATGCGCTGGATGCGGGTCATTTGCTCTTCGGTGAGGACGGCTTTCAGCACGGCTTCAAGCTGTTTCGCCGCTTCGCGCTCGGCGGTGCGGATCACATCCCGATCCTCGGCCCCGCCCTCCCCGCCTTTGCGCACTTCAGCGAGCATCGCGACGTTGTCGCGCACCGCGTCGATCGCGGCGTCCTGCGCGGACGGCTCGAGATTGAACGATGCGAGCGCGAAGACGAACTGATCGAAGCGCGGGTCGAACGAGCCGAGGGTGAGCATGGCGCGTTCGAGCTGCTGGCCGGTGAGAATCGTGGCGAGCTTGGCTTTGAGCGCTTCGCGGTGCTCGGCGGTGACGGCCTGCGTGCGTTCGAGCCACGCTCCGCCGCCGAAGGGCCGAGCGGGGGGGCCGGGGGGGCCGGGTGGGGCGATGTCGTCAAGGTCGTCGGGTGGGGCGGGGTGGGCGACAGCGGGCGGCTCGCCGCCCAGCAGGTTATCGTCAGAAGGAGGTGCAGAGGGGGGGGGACGGAAACTGATCTCGCCGTCGTCGCCGCCGCGGCCGGGTCGGCCGCCGCGACCGCCGCCCGCCCCAGGCCGCTGATTCTGGAATTGTTCGCGCATTTCTTCGCGAAGTTTGCCAAGCGCGATGCGCAGATCGTGGCGCGTCTGGATGTACCATTCGGTCACCTGCGGCGTGAGCGCGGGATCGAGCTTGATGTCGCGGCTGACCGACTGCGCCTGAAGTTCCCAGACCGGCTTGGCCTGTTCGAGCGAGAGTTCGCGGCCGCCCGGCAATCCCCCCCCCAATCGGCCGGCGCGATCCGGCCGCGGGCGATCGTCCTGGTTGGGGCGCGTCGGAGGTGTGTGGGGGGTGGGCTCGTCGGACATCGGGTCGTCAGATTGAGCGATCGCGGCGGGCGACAGAAGCGCCAGCGCTGCGAGCGTTGATGCAAGGAGGATGCGATCGAACTTCATGGTGTTGAGACTCCTGTGGAGGGTCGGTTGTTGGTGGTCGTTGTTCGTTGTTCGCGGATGGTGCGATCTGAAGCCTGTTGCGGCAGGTTGGGCGTGCCTGGCTCGCGTGGTTGTACGCGGCGAAACCGTCCTGCATCCCCGTCGAAGCCGCTGGAAGAACCGGAGACAGGATATGGGACCGCAGCCAACCGCGGTTGAAACGAGCGGGCCAATGCGGCTGGCGGACCATCGACAGGCCGGCGAGAGGCAAGTCTCTCGGTCGCGGGGCGTTGTTCCGGGTGATGACGCTGTGAGGTGCGTCATGCACGCGGCTTTGCACGTAGGCTATTGCAGCGGGAGGTGACTTGCGGGCGGGACGCCCGTGCCACTGCGATGGTTGGACTCACAGGCGAGACGCCTGTGCCACTGGGCTCTTGTGCCGCTGGTCTTCCGTGCCGCTGGGATTGTGAAGTTGATGATCGACGCTGATCTGCAAGCCTGCGTGAACGGCGACAAGCGGGCGTGGGATGCGTTCGTTGTGCGCTGGGCGGGCGTGGTCGTCGCCGCGGTTCGGCGAACCGTGCGCGGCCGCCGGGGCGAGATCGTCGGCGCCGCCGGCATGGACATCGAGGACATCGTGCAGGAAGTCTTCGTGCGGCTGGTGCGCGATGATTATCGCCTGCTCAAGACTTTCAACGGCGAGCGGGCGTCGCTTTCGACCTGGCTGACGCTGGTGGCGCGGAGCACCGCGATCGACCGGCTTCGCGGCCGGCGGCTGCCCCCCACGCCCCTCACCCAGCACGCCCCGCCGGCGGCGCCGCCGCACGGCGACGCCGCGGCAAGCGGGGGGAGGGGGGGGGACGACCCGCCCGTGATCCCCCTGCACGTGCTCAGCGAGCGCCAGCGGCTGGTCCTGCGCATGCTCTTCGACGAAGACATGTCGGTGCGCGAAGCCGCCGCGATGCTGCAAGTCGATGAACAGACCATCCGCAGCACCAAGCACAAGGCGCTCGAACGTCTGCGGGCGGCGATGGGGGCCGCGGACCGGGACCAACTCGGCGACCGTCCGCCAGCGTCCGGGAATACCAGCTCCGCGGGCCGCGAAGACCCTTCGCGCTCCCATTCGCAAGCCCAATCGCCTCCCTCGGCCAGAGGGGGATGAAATCGACACCCGATGCGTAGAACACGAGGCCAACTCCAT
>CAZLDF010000177.1:0-9561 GCA_964558095.1 uncultured Isosphaeraceae bacterium
GACCTCGGCGTCGAGCTGAATCTTTTCTTCCTTGGCCATGCAGTCACGGTCCTCGCCGGAAATGGAGACCCCGGACAGCGGACCGTCCGCGACGGGGACGTGCCGAGTATAGCGCCGCCGGCGAAGCGGGGAAAATGGCGGGCAGGGAATCTGAGGGACGGCGAATCATCCGCGCACGCTCCGCAGCCGCGGTCCCTTGCGGCCGACTTCGGGACTGGCGATGAAACCCGGATAGTTGCGCATCAGCAGGTTGGCCTCAATGCGCTGCAGCAGGTCCAGCCCGACGCTGACGACGATCAACAGGCCCGTTCCACCAAGGAAGCTCGACACGAAAAACGGAATGCCCATGTAATTGGCGACCAGCGTAGGAATGACGGCAATGACGGCCAGGAAGCCCGCGCCGACGTAGGTCACGCGCTCGACCACCGTTTCAAGATACTCAGCAGTGCGCGGTCCGGGGCGCAGGCCGGGGATGAAGCTGCCGTTGTCGCGAAGCTGCTTGGCCATGTCCTCGGGGCTGAAGACGACGGTGGTCCAGAAGTAGCTGAAGAAGTAGATGAGCAGGATTTCGCAGATGATGTAGGGATACTCGCCGACCTGGAGGCTGGAGTTGAGGAAGACGACGATCGAGGTCCACCAGTCCGGCGCGTCGCCCGCCGTCGCCGCCGATGACAAGTAGCCGAAGAACGCCGAGGGAAAGATCATCAGCGAGCTGGCGAAGATGATGGGCATGACGCCGGCGTGGTTGACGCGCAGGGGCAGATAGTGCTTCTGGCCTCCGACCACCTTGCGGCCGCGGGTGTGCTTCTGCTGCTGAATGGGAATGCGTCGCTGGGCGACGGTGATGAGGATCGCGCCGCAGACGATGACGAAGAAGGCGACGGCGAGGAAGACGACGCCCAGCACGCCGATGCCGCCCGTCGCCGCGGTCTGCTGGCTGGGATCGAAGTTCTGCACGAGCCACCAGACGGCGTCGGGCATGCGCGAGACGATGCCGGCGGTGAGGATGAGCGACACGCCGTTGCCGATGCCGTACTTGTCGATCTGCTCGCCCAGCCACATCAAAAACACGCTGCCCGCGGTCAGGCCGGTGATGCCCGCTGCGTAAAAGAGCAGTCGTCCGGTCGCGGATCCGAAGCCGGGCTCGACAAGATTCGAACCCACGAGGAACTTCAGCCAGATCACCGCCTGGATGATGCACATCGCGATCGTCGCGTAGCGCGTCCACTCGGTGATCTTCTGCTGGCCTGAGATGCCTTCCTTCTTCAGTTCCTGCAAGCGCGGGATGGCGGTTTGCAGAAGCTGGAAGATGATCGCGGCGGTGATGTAGGGCATGATGCCCAGGCCGAAGATCGTCGATTGGCTGAACGATCCGCCGCTAAAAACGGAAGTGTAGTTGAGCAGTGCGGTGAAGCCCGAATCGGTTTCGCGCGACTGCTCGACGAACTTCTGCATCGCCGTCTGGTCCACGCCCGGAAGCGGAATCCAGAATCCGATGCGGTAGATCACCAGCATGCCAAGGGAAAAGAGCACGCGGCTGCGCAGATCGGGGATTCGGAAGATGTTGAAGATCGCCTGCAGCATGTGTTCTTGCTCCGCGTGTGGCCCGCGATCTTTCACGCGCGGCCGCGAATCGTCCTGAAGGTGCGGTTATGCCTCCTGCGTTGAGCCCTTCTTACCCTTGCTCTTGGGCGCCTTGGCGGCGTCGGCTTCATCCACGCGCTTCCACGTGGCGCGGGTGATGAGCGTGACGCTGCCGCCGGCCTGTTCGATCTTCGCCTTCGCCGACGCCGAGCACTTCGCCGCCGTCACGTTGAACGTCTTGGTCACTTCGCCGTCGCCCAGGATTTTCACGGGCCGGTTGGCGTCGCGAATAAGTCCGGCGGCGACGAGCGTCTCGGCCGTGACGGCCGCGCCGTTCTCGAGGCGCGCTTCGAGCGCCTTCACGTTCACCTCGTGGTAGTGCGTTCGGAACGGCGCGTTGGTGAAGCCGCGCTTCGGAATGCGGCGCACGAACGAAATCTGCCCGCCCTCGAAGTGAGGTCGGCGAGAATACCCAGAGCGCGAGCCCGCGCCCTTGTGGCCGCGGCCCGACGTCTTGCCCATGCCGCTGCCGCGGCCTCGACCGACGCGCTTGCGCGGCTTGTATGCATCAACTTTCCCGGTGATCTCGTGGATCATCATGGCGAAACTTCTCCGGCCGCTGGGCCTCTGGTGATCAGTTCTCTTCCTTGGCGGCCGCCGCGGCGATTTCGTCAGCGCGTTCGTCGGCCCGCGTGCGGCGCTTGACGGCGGGCGGCGGCGGCGCGGTTTCCGTCGAGACTCCGCCGCTGGTGGCGCGGCTGCGCGCGATCACTTCCTCGACCCGCGAAGCGCCCAGGCTCACGCCGCGAAGCTCCTCCACGAATTCCTTGGCGCGAAGCTTCGACAAGCCGTCGAGCACCGCCTTCACCAGGTTCTTCGGGTTCGTCGAGCCGAAGCTCTTCGTCAAGCAGTCGCGCACGCCGATCAATTCGAGCGGCGCGCGCACCGCGGCGCCGGCGATCACGCCCGTGCCCGGCGAAGCGGGCACCAGGCGAACGCTGCTGGCGCCGAACTTGCCCGTGACTTCGTGCGGGATGGTGTGGCTGGTCATGGGATATCGCCGCATGACGCGCCGTGCCGCCTTCTGCGCCTTTTCGATGGCCTGGGGCACCTGGTTGGCCTTGCCGTAGCCCATGCCCACGCTTCCGGCGCGATCGCCGACGACGACCAGCGCCGAAAAGCTGAAGCGCCGGCCGCCCTTGACCGTCGCGGCGGTGCGATACACGCCGACCGTGGTGGACTCTATTGCTGCAACGTCGTCAAGCATTTCTGCCATGGTTGGTACTCTGCGTCTTGCGCGCCGGCATCTTCAACAGTTTCGTCAGGGTCGCGCGCCGCCGGCGGCGCGATGCCCGTTCGTGCGAATCAGAACTTCAGCCCCGCCTCCCGCGCGCTCTCGGCGAGCGCCTTGATCCGGCCGTGATATCGATAGCCGTTGCGATCGAACACGACCGCCTCGATGCCCGCGCTCCTGGCGCGGTCGGCGAGGCTCTTGCCGACCTGCTTGGCCGCGGCGACGTTGCCGCCGGCGGCTGAATTGCCCGCCTTCTCGTTCGTCGAGGCGGCGACGAGCGTCATGCCGGACAGATCATCGACGACCTGCGCGTAGATGTGCTTGGCGCTGCGGAAAACCGTCAAACGCGGCCGCCCCGGCGTGCCCAGCATGCGCTTGCGGATGCCGTGCTTGCGCCGCGTGCGGCGGACAATTCGTTGTTGAGTTCGTTTCATCGCTGACAACCTCTTACGCGGATCAGGCGCCGAACGCCTTGCCCTCCTTGCGGATGATCGTTTCCCCGACGTACTTGACGCCCTTGCCGTTGTAGGGCTCGGGCGGGCGCTTGGAGCGGCACTGGGCGGCGAATTCGCCGACGGCCTGGCAGTCGGGCCCGTTGATGGTGATGATCGCGCCTTCGACCTTGAACTGCACGCTCATCGGCGCCGTCAACTCGATGGGGTTGCAGTAGCCGACGTTCAGCTTCAGCGTGCGCCCCTGCGCCTGGGCGTTCCAGCCCACGCCGACGACTTCAAGCTTCTTTTCGTAGCCCTTGGTGACGCCTTCCATCAACTGTTCGATGCGGGCGCGGGTGGTTCCCCAATAAGCGCGGCACTCGCCGGACTTCATCTGCGCTTCGCTGATCGAACAGACGATCCTGTTTTCCTTCTCGTTCCACGCGACGGCGACTTCGGGGCGCCAGGTGTAGCTGAGCTTGCCCTTGGGCCCCTCGACGTTGATGGTGTGCGCAGCGGGATTGATCGCGACCTTCACGCCGCTGGGAACGAGGACTGGTTTCTTGCCGATGCGGGACATGGCGAAAAGCCTTTCAGGTGACTCATGTGACTCATGTAACAAGGGCGACGACTTCGCCGCCGACCTGCTGCTCGCGACAGCGCCGATCGCTCAACACGCCGCGGCTGGTGGAAACAATGGCGATGCCCAGGCCCTGCAGGGGGCGAGGCAGATCGCTGACGGGGCTATAGACGCGGCGGCCGGGCTTGGAGACGCGAGTGATCGTGTTGATGATGTGCTCGCCGCGCGGGCCGTATTTGAGTTGCAGGCGCAGAATGCCCTGCCGGCCATCCTCGACGACCGTGTAGCCCGTGATGTAGCCCTCGTCCTGCAGCACCTGCGCCACGCCGCGATTGAGCTTGTTGTTCAGGCAATCGACGGACTTGGAGCGATTGACAGCCGCGTTGCGGACGCGGGTGAGCATGTCGGATGTCAGGTCTTGCAATGACATGAATGGGTCTCGAAGAAAAGGAACTCGATCTCCTCAGCCAACCGGAACGCGGATCACCAGCTCGCCTTGCGCATGCCGGGGATCATGCCCTTGAGCGCCAGTTCGCGCAGCACGATGCGGCTGACGCCGAACTTGCGATACACGCCGCGGGCGCGGCCGGTGATCTGGCACCGGTTCACCTTGCGGGTGGAGAACTTGGGTTCCCGTTTCATTTTGGCGAACACTTTCTTGCTGGCCATGCTTCTGCGTCCTTCGTGTCCTCACGCCAGGAGGACCGGTTGAGTGAGCGTCTTTCAGTCGTTCTTGCCGCCTTCGCGCCGCACGAAGGGCATGCCCAGTTCGGCGAGCACGAGGCGGCTCTTTTGCGGGTTGGAATTCTCGAACACGAGGTTGATGTTCATGCCGTGCGTGAAGTTCACGTTCGCCATGTTGATTTCGGGCCAGACGGCCTGCTCGGCCAGTCCCATGGCGTAGCACCCGTCGGCGTCGAAGGACGAGTCCTTCACGCCGCGGAAGTCCTTGATGCGCGGGATCGCCAGGTTGATCAGGCGATCGAGGAAGTGCCACATGCGATCGCGGCGGAGGGTGACCATGAACGCCGAGGGCGCGCCTTCGCGCACCTTGAAGTTCGCGACCGACTGGCGCGCGAGGATCATGATGGGCTTCTGGCCGGTGATGCTCTTGAGCGTGCTCTCGACGGTTTCCTTGAATTCGGGCTTGAGCTTCTGGTTTTCGAGGAAACGTCCCACGCCGCAGTTCACGATGATCTTCGTGAGCCTGGGCATGGCGTTGACGTTGTTCACGCCGAACTGCTCGCGCAGCTTGGGCGCGACCTGCTCGTGGTAGAGCTGCTGCAGCCGGGGTTTTTCCTTCTGGGCTTGAGCGACCATGTCGTTTACTTCCTCGATCCGTGCAGGGTGTGCAACTCCGAGCCGTCGCGGGCGGCGACGCGAATCTTGCTGCCGTCGGTCCTCGTCTGGAACCGCACTCGCGTCGCCTTGCCGTCCACGACGGGGCTGACGTTGCTCTGGTGGATGGGCATTTCGCGGCGGACGATTCCGCCGCGCGGGTTGTTCTGCGTGGGCTTGAGGTGCTTGACTCGCACGTTCACGCCCTGGACGACGACGCGATCATGCTTGGGCAGGACGCGCATCACCTGGCCCACCGTGCCGCGGTCGTTGCCCGCCGTCACCATCACCGTGTCGCCTTTGCGAATGTGCCTGGCCATCACACCACCTCCGCGGCAAGAGAGACGATCTTCATGTAGTTCTTCTCGCGCAGCTCGCGCGCGACGGCACCGAAGATGCGCGTGCCGCGCGGATTGCCGTCGGGGTTGATGATGACGCAGGCGTTGGAATCGAAGCGGACGTACGAGCCGTCCTCGCGTCGCGTCGGGTACTTGCAGCGCACCACGACGGCCTTGACCTTGTCGCCGGCCTTGATGTCGGCGTTGGGCAGCGCTTTCTTCACCGAGCAGACGATGCGATCGCCCACGCCCGCCGTCAGACGCGAGAAACGCCCGCGCGCCGTGGAATTGCCCAGCACGCCGATCATCTGCACGACCTTCGCGCCGCTGTTGTCCGCAACTTCGAGTTTTGTTTCTTTCTGAATCATGTCTGTGTACCGTGGGCGATTGATCTCACGACGCCCGACTCACGACTTCCGGATGGGTCAATCGACGGCCTTCTCCAGAACGCGCAGCAGCGTCCACGACTTGGTCTTGGAAATCGGCCGGCACTCGGCGATCTCCACGCGGTCGCCGCGCTTCGACTCGTTGCGCTCGTCGTGCACGTGCAGCACCGTCCGCCGGCGGATGTACTTGCCGTACATCGGGTGCTTCACGACGTAGTTGATCGCGACCTTGCGGGTCTTGTCGCGGCCGTCGGACTCGACGACGCCCACGCGCCGCGGCGACTTTTCGGGAACCTTGAATTCTTTGGTGTGACTCACTGCTGTGAATTCCTCGTGAAGCGATGGACTACTTCGAAGCCGCGGCGCGGCGACGGCTGCTCTGCTCGGTCAGCATCCGCGCGACGTCGCGGCGGGTCTTGCCCTTCTGCGACGTGTTGGTGATCTTCTCCGACACCGCCTGGTGTCGCAGGTCGTAAAGCTGCCGGCGAAGCCGATCGACTTCGATCTTCAGCTCTTCGTCCTTGTACTTGTGAACCTCTTTGGCCTTCATGTCTGTGCTCGATCGGTCTGTAGGGTCATTTCAATCACACGGCCAAATCACACGGCAATGCGCCGGCCGACGAACCGGCAACGCACCGGCATCTTGTGGGCGATGCGCGACAGCGCCTGCTTGGCCACGTTCTCCTCGACGCCCGCGATCTCGAAGAGAATCGTCCCGGGCTTGATTCGCGCGGCCCAGTAATCGGTGTCCGCCTTGCCCTTGCCCATGCGCGTCTCCAGCGGCTTCTTGCTGATGGGCTTGTCCGGAAACACGCGGATGAACACCTTGCCCTGGCGATGCAGAAAGTGCTGGGCGGCAATTCGCCCGGCTTCGATCTGACGCGCCGAAAGCCAGTGCGGCTCCAGCGACTGCAGCCCGTACTCGCCGTACGCGACATAGTTGCCGCGCGTGGCGTTCCCGCGGACGCGGCCGCGCTGCTGCTTGCGGAACTTGACTCTCTTTGGCATCCGGGGCATCGGATGAAACTCCTCAAACTCAAACGTTCGTCAATCGGTCGCGGACGTTCGTCCGCGCGTGTCTCCAGTTCAACGCACTTATCTTCGGCCGCGAGCACGGGCGCGTCCGCCGGCGGCGCGGCTGGCGGTCGGTTCTTCTTCCGCTTCGGTGTACATGCCTTTATAGACCCAGACCTTGATGCCGATCGTGCCGTAGGTCGTGAAACTGGGCACGCAGGCGTAATCGACGTTGGCTTGCAGCGTCGAAAGGGGGATCGATCCGAGGCGCTGGGTGAAGGTGCGCGACATTTCCGCGCCGCCCAGCCGGCCGGAGACCATGATCTTCACGCCCTTGGCGCCGTTCTGCATCGCCGCCTCGCAGCGCTGCTTGAGCACGCGGCGGAAGTTGGCGCGCTTCTTCATCTGCTCGCCGATCGCCTCGGCGATCAGCATCGCGTCGGTGTCGGGGTTCTGAATCTCGATGATCTTCACCTGCACCTTGCGGCCGGTCAGAAGCTGCAAGTCGGTGGTGAGGCGCTCGATCTCGGCGCCTTTGGGCCCGATCACCAGCCCCGGCCGGGCGGTCTTCACCAGCACGGTCAGCTCCTCGCGCGTGCGCTCGATCAAGATGTCCGACACGGCGGCGAACGGCGGCGTGCGGTTGAGCCGCTTATCGACGTACTTGCGGATCTTGTAGTCCTCGACCAGCAACTCGGCGAACAGCGCTTTGGGCGCGTACCACCGCGAACGGTGCGCTTCCGTCACGCCGACTCGAAATCCGAATGGATGGGTCTTCTGTCCCATGAATGGTTCCTTGAACTCAGCCGCGTTCCTCGACGGCGACGTGCAGGTGACTGCTGCGTTTGAGAATCTGGTGCGCCCGCCCTCGATCCTTGGGCTGGAAGCGCTTCATTGTGGGGCCCTCATCGACGCGCGACTCGCTGACGTAGAGCGTGGTCACGTCCGCGTCGGCCTCCTCGGCGTTGGCGATGGCGCTCTTGAGCACGGTGCGCAGGTACCACGCAGCCCGCTTCTTGCTCATGGTCAGCTCCGTCAGGGCCTTGTCCACGTCCATGCCGCGGATCAGGTCGGCCACCAACCGCGCCTTGCGGGGCGCGATGCGGGCGAAACGATGTGATGCTTTGTAAGCCACGGCGTTTCACTCACGAAACGGCGAAGCCGCTCATGCGGACGTCGCGGTCTTGGCAATTCCTTCCTTCTTGTTGGTGTGGCCTCGGAAAATGCGCGTGGGCGAGAACTCGCCGAGCTTGTGCCCCACCATGTCTTCGGTGATGAACACGTCGATGAACTGCCGGCCGTTGTGCACCTGGAAGGTGTAGCCGACGAACTCCGGAACGATCGTGCAGGCGCGCGCCCACGTGCGAATCGGCTGGCGGCTGCCCGTGGCGACCAGGCGCTCGAGCTTGCGGTAGAGCTTTTCATCCACGAACGGGCCTTTTTTCGTCGAACGGGACATGGATCAGTTTCCGGTAGTGCGTGCTTCGTAGTTCGTGCGTAGTGCGTCGTGCGTCGTGATTCGTTGTGCGTCTGCGCTTGGCGATTGCAGTTTCAATTGGCGTTCATGATCGATCAGAGCTTGAGCTGGCCGTAGCGGCGGCTGCGCCGGCGGCGGAGGATCAGCCGATCGCTCCACTTGCCGCGCCCGCGGGTGCGCCCGCCCTTGCTCTTGGTTCCGCTGGCGCTGGCGGGTTCGCGGCCGCTCTTGGAGCGTCCTTCGCCGCCGCCCAGCGGATGGCAATGGTGGCTCTTGGCCACGCCGCGGACCTTCGGCTTGCGGCCGCGCCAGCGATTGCGGCCGGCCTTGCCGAGCTTGATGTTCTGCTGATCGGCGTTGCCCACGCGGCCGATGGTCGCGCGACACAGCGTGTGCACGAGCCGCAGCTCGCCCGAGGACAAGAGCACCGCCGCGTAGTCGCCCTCACGCGCCGTGAGCTGCGCGGCGACCCCGGCCGAACGGCACATCTGCCCACCCTTGCCGGGATGCAGCTCGATGTTGTGGATCTGCAGGCCGACGGGGATGTCGGCGAGACGCATGGAATTGCCCGTGATGGGCTCTGCGCCGGTGCCCGAGGTCAGCGTCATGCCCACTTGCACGCCCTGGGGTGCCAGGATGTAACGCTTCTCGCCGTCGGCGTAGTGCAGCAGCGCGATGTTCGCCGTGCGATTCGGGTCGTACTCGATCGCGGCCACCTTGCCGGGCACGCCTTCCTTGTCCCGACGGAAGTCGATGACGCGGTACTTGCGCTTGTGACCACCACCGCGACGACGCACGGTGATGCGGCCCATGTTGTTGCGGCCGTTGATGCGGCTCTTGGGCTCGACGAGAGACTTCTCGGGCTCGGACCGGGTGATCTCCGCGAAATCGGAGACGGTCATGAACCGACGGGAAGGCGAGGTCGGATTGAACTTCTTGACGGCCATCGGCTACCCCTGCGCCTCGTAGAGGTTGATGGAATCGCCCGGCACGAGGGTGACGTAGGCCTTCTTCCAGTTGGACCGCTTGCCGACGAACCGGCCAGAGCGCTTGCTCTTGCCGCGGACGACGATGGTGCGGACGTGCTCGACCTTGACGCCGTAGTAGTCCTGGATC
>CAZLDF010000178.1:0-7298 GCA_964558095.1 uncultured Isosphaeraceae bacterium
AGCAGACTGACGATGGCGATGACGATCCCGGCGATGCCGATCATCGCGAAGTCGCTCATCACGGTCGAGGCGGCGGTGCCCTTGACGAACGTTTCGAGCCCCGCAGCGCTTCCCTGGCGCATGTCCTGCACGATGCCCAGCAGTGCGATCCCCAGGCCGAAGAAGACGCTGAGCACGATTCCGAGCGCTGCGTCATCCTGCAGTCGCGTGAAGTTGCGAATGACCAGCACCGATCCCACGCCGAGCAAGCCGAAGCACGCAGCGCCGATGAGCAGGCCGGGCAGGAACTTTCCCGTGCCGCCCAGCGCGACCATGACGATGAACGCCAGCGCGATGCCGGGGAGCATCGCGTGCGAAAGCGCATCGCCCATCAGCGCGCGCTTGCGCAAGAGCAGAAACGTGCCGACCAGGCCCGACGCCACGCCCAGCGACGTCGTCGCCAGCACGACCAGTTGCGTGTTGAACTTCGTCAGCAGCAGGACGTCGCGAAGCTCGGCCCAACTGAAACCAGAGGGTGCGGGTGCGGGCGCGATGGTTGTCGCGATCGACCAGCAGCAATGAAGGAACGTCTGGCACACGCTGCGTCACTCCCGGCTGCCGCGCGCCACTGCTTCGGCCGCCTGATCCAGCAGCGTGAGCTTGCCGCCGTAGGTCTTATGGATGTTCTCGTTGGTGAAGACGTCCTTCGTCGGCCCCAGCGCGACGATGCGCATGTTTAGCAGCATCACCCAATCGAAATACTCGCGCACGGTCTGCAAGTGATGATGCACGACGAGCACTGTGCGTCCGGCTTCGCGCAGGTCGTGCAGGATGCGCACGATGGCTTTTTCGGTCGCTGCATCGACGCCGGAGAACGGCTCGTCCATGAAATAGAGTCTGGCGTCCTGCGCGAGCGCCCGGGCGAGGAACACGCGCTGCTGCTGGCCGCCGGAGAGCTGGCTGATTTGCCGCCGCGCGTACTCGGCCATGCCGACGCGATCCAGCGCTTCAAGAGCGATTTGTTTATACCGACGAGTGACGGGTTTGAACCAGCCGATGCGGCCATACAGTCCCATTGCCACGACATCGAGCGCGCTGACCGGGAAGTCCCAATCCACGGTTTCACGCTGTGGCACATAGCCCACGAGATGGCGCTGCTGCTTGTATGGCTTGCCGTAGATGCGAATGCGGCCGGAGACGCGCGGCACGAGATCGAGGCACGCCTTGATGAGCGTGCTCTTGCCCGCGCCGTTCGGGCCGATGATGCCGATCAGCTTGCCTTCGGGCGCGTCGAAGTCGATGTCCCACAACACCGGCTTGCGCTGATAGGCGACGGTCATGTCGTGGACCGCCAGCGGCGCGCGCAGCGAATGCTCCTCGCCCAGCGCCGTCGCGGGGAATCCGCTGGATGAGATGTCGCCTGGCGAGGCCTTCATGGGCGCGCGTCCCCGGCATCCGCTGGCGAATCCGCGGATGCGGCGCCAACGCTCGTGCTGCGCGCCTGCTTCCACTGGCGGAACCCGCCGGCCGGCGCTTGGCCTCCCAGCGCGCGCGCGATCGTCGTCACGTTGTGGTCGATCATCCCGATATAGGTGCCTTCATACGTGCCCGGCGTTCCCATGGCGTCGGAAAACAGCTTCCCGCCCACCGCGACTTCCCGGCCGCGCGACGCAGCGCCCTCGACGAGCGCCCGCACGTTCTTGTCGGCGACGCTGGTTTCGACGAAAACCGCGGCGATGTTTCGCTCGACGAGAAAATCGACCAAGTCGTTGATGTCGCGCACGCCGGCTTCGGACTCGGTGGAAATGCCCTGGATGCCGCGGACTTCGATGTCGTAGGCCCGGCCGAGGTAGCTGAAGGCGTCGTGCGCGGTGACGAGCACGCGCTGCGCGCGCGGGATCGAGCCGATCACCTGCCGGGCGTATTCATCCAGAAGCGAGAGCTCGTTCAAGTATGCATCGGCGTTGGCGGCGAACGCGGGCGCGCCGCTCGGATCGTGCTCCGTCAGCGCCGTCGTCACGGTGCGAACCGCGTGCATCCAGCCCTTGACGTCCATCCACACGTGCGGGTCGTGATGGCCGCCGGCGACGGAGAGGACATACTCGTCGCCCAGGCCGTCGGTGACGGCGAACACCGGCTTGCCGGTGCGCGCGACGCTGACGAGCACGTCCGCCATCTTGCCTTCGAGCATGAGGCCGTTGTAGAAGACAACGTCGGCGTCCTGCAGTTTGACGACGTCGCTGCGCGTCGGCTTGTAAAGATGTGGATCGACGCCTTCGCGCATCAGGCCGACGACTTCCGCGCGTTCGCCGGCGACGGTGCGCGCGATGTCGGTGATCATGCCGGTGGTTGTGACGATCGTGTAGGCGCCCGGAACCTGTTCATCCGGATCGGGCGCGCAGCCGGCGGTGCCTGCAACGCAGATGATCCCGGCGACCAGGTTGCACAATCGAACGTATGACGTCTTGTTCATGTTGGCTTCTCAGACGAAATGAACCGTTGCTCGTCCTCATCGCCCGCTCGGCCATTGAGGCCGAGCAGGCGATCACAGGCGAGGACGCCTGTGCCACTGTTTGCAATCACTCGCCGCGTCGAGTGCCACTGACTGACGGTTTAGAAACGAACAGTGATGCCGGCGAAGATCTCCGCGTCCTCGACGTCGCCGGTCACGCCGAGGTTGATCCCGAAGTCGAGCACCGTGTTGTCGCTGACGGCGTAGGTGGCGCCCGAGCCGAGCAGCGCGCGGTAATCGACGCTCGAATCCGTGCTGGCGATGCCCACCGCTTCGCCATACACGCCCCAGCGCTCCGTCAGGCCCACGCCGACGGTCGCGCTGTGGACGAACTCGAAGTCGTAGTCGTCGTCGATCTCGTCATAGACGATGTCGCCCTGCGCCATCAGACCCAGCGAAACGATGTCGGTGATGGACACTGCGAAAGGCGCGATGAGGCCGCCTTCCAGCTTGCCGTTGCCGATGTCGCCATCGACGCTGGGAATTTTGACATAGGGCATCAGCGCCGCCGCGGTGAGGCCGCCGTCGTTGCCCCACATGTTGAACTTCGCGCGCACTTCGATGTCGCCCACGCCCGTCGATTCCACGCCGGCGATGTCGGCATGGACCAGCGGATCGAAAACGAACTGAAGGTCGGCGTGCTCGAGGATGCCGATCTTGAGGTTGAGCGGCGCGAAGCGCACCACGCGATCCCCGCCGTCTTTGACGAAGCTGACGAAGCTGGCTTCGATCTGGACCGCGCCGGCATCGACGGTGTAGGGGCTTTCGGTGACGTCGGGCCGATCGGCGCTCAGCGGCCGCCACGCTTCGCGCGGCTTGGGGTTGAGCAGCGAATATCCCTCGTCTGGTAGCGGCAGCGGCCCGCCCGGCGCCGGGAGGGCTAGGACGGCCACACCACCGGCGGCGAAACAAATCGAACACACGGACTTCGCAAAACTTCCCATGGCGGGCTCCTCGGCTCCCATGATAGTTTTGATTCGTCAAAATTCAAGTGCTATACTCGTCAAAATATTGCGTTGCCCGCGAATCCCCTCCGGATGAACCCGGACCTTCGCGGACTCAGGTCCGGCGTTTCCTCTCATCCCTCGCACCCCCATCAGCCGCGCATCCCCGTGCCCTCCGCCACCATCGAGAACTACCTCAAGCACGCCTGCCAGCTTGAAGACCGCATCGGCGGGCGCGTCCCGATGGGCCTCCTGGCCGAGGCTCTGGCCGTCGTCCCGGGAACCGCCACCGCGATGGTCAAGCGGCTCGCTCGCGACCGCCTGCTCGACTATCAGCCCTATGAAGGCGTCCGGCTGACCGCCAAAGGCCGCAAGCTCGCCATGCGGGTTCTCCGCCGCCATCGCCTCATCGAGACGTTCCTGGTCTCCGCGCTGGGCCTGGACTGGTCGGAAGTCCACGAGGAAGCCGAGCGCCTCGAGCACGCAATGACCGACAAGCTGCTCGACCGCATCGACGCGATGCTCGGCTATCCCCAGCGCGACCCCCACGGCGACCCGATTCCCGACGCCGAGGGACGCCTGCGGCAGGCGGCCCTCTCCCGCCTGGATGAATGCGAAGCCGGCCAGTCGGTCCGCATCACGCGCGTGCTTGACCAAAGCGAACCGTTCCTCAGCTTCCTCGGCGATCGCCGCCTTCGTCCTGGCACGCGCATCCACGTCGAGCACACCGACCACGAGGCGGATGCGATCACCGTGCGCGCCGGGCGGCGCGAACCGGTGACGCTGGGCACGGCGGCGGCGGCGAAGCTGCTGGTCGAAACGGCGCGGTAAGCTGCGACGCCGTGCTACCAACCGCGATCTTTGAGGATGACGAGCTGCGGATCATCGCGGCCCGCGATCGCGCGCGGCGGCTCGAATGCTCGCCGACTTCACGCGCTGAAGTGCGCGGCGCGATGGTGTTCGCGCACGGCATGGCGGAGCACCCGGCGCGCCACGTGACCCTTGCGCGAAGCCTCGTCCGATTGGGCATGCGCGTGATTCTTCCCTGCCTCGATGGACACGCCTTCGGTGATCTGCCGTTGGAGGTCCTGCAGGACGCGGTGCGCGCGTACGCGACGAGTGATTCGCCGTCGGACGTCGCCGACGCCCTGCGGCCGCTCGCGACCGCCTCCGTCGCCGCGGAAATCCCGCGACTTCGCGACGAACTCGCTTCGTTCGATGCGATGGCGCAGGTCGAGCGAATTCTCGAAGCGTGCCGCGACGCCCGCACGCAACTGTCTCCCCGCGCGCCGCTGCTTCTTGGCGGGTTGAGTCTCGGCGGCTTGCTGGCGCTTGCCGCGGCGCAGCAGGCGGCGCGCGATCGATCCGTCACGATCGCTGGCCTGCTGCTCATCAATCCCGCGCTGGCGCCCGCGGGTCCGCCGATGAAGCCTTTGCAGAATTGGATCGTGCGATTTCTCTGGCAGCTGCGCGTGGCGGGCGTGCCCGTGCTCGCCGTGCAGGAAGCGGCCGCCGCGCTCGCCGGCGAGGTCGATGTTCGCTGGGTTCGTGACTGGATCAGCGACCTGCCGGAAGAGCGCGCCTTGCAAGCGATGGACCCGTTCATTCATCGATCGCTGCCTGCGCGGTTTCTGCTTTCGGTCCAGGAACTCATGTTTGCGGTGCATCGACGCACCGAGCCGATTGCGACCACGTGCCTCGTCTGCCTGGCGGATCGTGACCGCATCGTCGATCCGAACGGTGCGCGGCAGTTCGTCGATCGCCATGCGTCACGGTCGGCATCGTCATCATCGTCATCATCTTCCGGGCGCGCCATGGTCGAATGCGTGCGCGTCGAAGATCAGTTCTCGCACGAGCTGCTGCGCTCGAGCGACGGATCCACGGTGGTGCGGCACATTCTGAAGTGGTGTGCCGATCGCCTCGGACTTGCGGCGTGATGCTTCTTCGTGCGTCTTCGCACGCCGTGGGCGGCGCCGAATACAATCAACGCGATGTCACGGGCCCGTGGCGGAATTGGCAGACGCTGCGGACTTAAAATCCGCTGCCCGGTCATACGGGCGTGAGGGTTCGAGTCCCTCCGGGCCCATCTGTCGGCTTGCAATAGTGGCACAGGCATCTCGTCTGCGATCGATTCTTCGGTCTCAATGGTGGCGGGGTGCCGTGGTCTGACGAGTCTTCAGGGCCGAAGATCCGCCGTGGCGGGAAGGCCACGCAGCGCCGTCAATCGCGTCCGTATGTGATTGCATACTCCTCGTGGCCTTTGCTCGTCGCCGCGGCGACTCGCTCAAACCATTGCACCCGCTACGCTCGCAGCAGCGACTCATACAGTGCCACATGCGCAGCGGCGCTGTCGCGCCAGGTGAATCGCGCCGCTTGCCTCGGCCCGGCCTCCCGCAATCGCTGCGCGAGCGCGCTGTCCCTCAGAACATGATGCATCGCATCCGCGAGCCGCCGGTCATCATGTGGATCGACCAGCAGCGCCGCGTCGCCCAGCACCTCCGGCAGAGAACTCGCGTTCGATGAAACCACGGGAACACCCTCCGCCATCGTCTCCAGCGGCGGCAGGCCGAAGCCCTCGTACAGCGACGGATACACGAACACGTCGCTCATGCGAAGCAGACCCACGCGATCGTCATCGCTCAGGTAATCCGTGAACACGACATGTTCACGCAATCGCAGTTTGTCCACGAGGCGCTGCGGCTCCTGGTAGCGCGGATCGACTCGCCCGCCAATGACCAGCGTACATTCTTCGCTCAATCGCGATCGAAGCAGCGCGAATGCACGCACGAGCATTGCGAGATTCTTGTACGGATCGTGCCTGCTGATCGTACTGATGATCCGGCCGCGCAGGTTCCACCGACTTCTCAATTCATCGGAGTCCGTCGCGGTTTCGTGCCGCTGAACGCCGTTGTAGATGCGGGTGATCTTCGCGGGGTCGATTCGCGCGTGCTGCACGAGATCGCGCCTGGATTGCTCGCTGACGGTGACGATCGCGTCGGCCTTTGCATGTTGCCGGCTGCACCAGAAGTTCCAGGCAAAGCCGAAGCGGCCCTTGCGGGACCGCGTCAAGTGCTCGCGGCAGACAATCGGAATCAGGTCGTGCACCGTGATGACGATCCGCACGCCGCGGGCGAGCAGCGGCGCATAGAGATACGGGCAGTGATATACCGCCGCGCGAAGCTGATTGAGCAATCGCGGCAACTGCATCTGGCTGCGAAGCGACCAAGGCCCCCCCCCCACGGCACCGACCGGGCATGAAACCACCGACATCGACGCGCGCTCGCCCACGATCTCGCGTACCAGCGATGCGTGTTCCTCCATCGCGAGCACGTTGACGTGCCGCGGCAGGTCCAGTTCGGCAAGCCCGCTGAGGAGTCCCGCGACGTAGCGTCCCACGCCGGTCATTCGCGGCGAGAGCTCGCGCGCGTCCACGACGATGCATCCGTCGCTCGCGCTCATGGCGGTCCCCGAAAGTAATTCGTTTCCAGGCCGGCTTCGGCGGGATATCCGAGAAACTGCATGCCATACCGCCGGCGCTTGCGCAGCAGCATGAACAATCCCCACGCCATGCCCGGCAGGAGGCGCGCCAGCGGCCGCGCGAGCGGCGGCGGAAAGGGATAGAAGTTCGCCCCCCCCCACGTTTCCAACTCGTACCCCTCCGGGAAGCACGTTTGGAGAAAGCGCAGCAGGTCCGGCTGCGTGAACCCGCGAACGTGCGCCGACGCGGTCTGAATGGAACTCGGCTGCCTGCCGATCATCAGCAGCAGCCGATTGTGCAGCGACGCGAGGTTCGGCACGCCGACGATGACGGCGCCGCCGACGCGAAGCACGCGCGACATTTCGTGCCAGATCCAGAAGACTTC
>CAZLDF010000179.1:0-3741 GCA_964558095.1 uncultured Isosphaeraceae bacterium
GAAGGTCGCGCAGCCAGCCCAAGCCGCGGCGCTGGCGGTCGGGGAATTGGTGCTGGGGACCGCACATGCGAAGGACGTCCAAAGGCAGCGGAGGAGCGATCAGGCGTTCCTGCAGTTTCAATCCGTTGGCGATGGCATCGGTCTTCGCGCGCGAAACGCGGCCCTTCGTAGGTTTGCGAACTGTGGAGATGGTCATGGCTGCCTTCCTTTCGTCTTTCGTCGCGGAATGAGGCGAAGTGAACGTGAATCGACCACGACTTCTCCGAGCAGTCCAAGTTGACCGCGTTCGATCAAAGAAGAGAGAAGTCGCTTGGATAGATACGAGGCCGACGAGAGCGAATTGAGCAGCGAGATTAGGTGGAGCAGTCAAGAGCGTGCGCCGCAGCCGGAGATTGACGGCCATGGCGTATCGCCAAGGCGCGTGAGCCGGCGCGCTTCGATATCGGCCAGTCAAAGCGTCTCAGGCGAGGACTTCGGCTGTTGCATCCGCGCAATGAGCGTCGATTGTGTGCAGCCGGTCGAGAATCTGCTGCTTGTAACTGCCTTGCGGATTGGCGCGGATGGCAATGGACTCGTCCACGAGGATCTTCAGCCACGCGATCCATCCCCAGTTCTCGCCCGGAATGGCGGGCGGCGTCTGGTTCGGATCGATCTCCTGCGGCGCCAGGTTCTCAAACTCCGTGAGATCGCAAGTGCTGTTGGCGGTGGTCTGAGCAGTGCCCACGTGCGTCGTCACCGCCTGATGATCGGGATTAACCTGCGGGATCTTCTGGCCCGTCGGGTACGTGTCGGTGATTTGCTTGGACGCTCTCAGCTCCGCCTCGATGATTTGCAGGTAGTCGTCGAGAATACTCATGCGATTCCCTCCCACGGGTCAGATTAGGGTTGCGCAGCGGCCGCGTCGGCCCGCTGCCTCGCGACGTCGAAGGCGGTGTCGATCGCCTCAAGGAACACGGGGATCGTGGTCTCGTCGTGAACCCCTTCAAGCCCGCGAAAGGCATCGAGCAACTGGCCGCCGAGCGCGATCTCCACGAGATCGCGGTTCTTAAGAGCGAGCAACACGTTCTTCTGCACGGCGAGCAGGCGTTGCTGGCTTTCTGTTTCTTTCTGTAGGACGAGTCGCTCCCATTCCTCGCGCTGCGCCAAAAGTTCGGCGCGCTCGTCGGCCAGCTTGGCGCTGGCGATCGCCTGCGAGCCCAGGAACACTGACGCCACGATGGCGATCGCGGCGGCGGAGCTCGCCAGCGAGAGGAACGGGCGGCGCCGGGCGGCAAGCCAAGCGCGTTCGGCGATGGACGTTCGGGTGCTCTCGATCGGGCGGCCGTCGAGCCATCGCTGCAGGTCCTGCGCGAATTCGATCGCAGTCGCGAACCGGTGCTGCGGCGAAAGGGCGACGGCGCGCAGAAGAATGAGGGCCAGCGGCCTGGGCAAGTGGGGATTGAGCTGCCGCGGATCGCGCGGCTCCACCTCTGCGATGCGCCGAAGCCCCTCGAGCAGAGGCAAGTCGAGGTCATGAGGAGCCTGGCCGGTGAGCAGCTTGTAGGCGGTGGCGCCAAGCGCGTAGATGTCGCTTCTGATCGACAGCGCCGATCGCTCGCCGCGGGCCTGCTCGGGCGACATGAACGCCGGCGTGCCGATTGGAACTCCCTCGTTGGTGAGTTGTGAATCTTCAGACGCTTCGCGCACGAGCGCCACGCCGAGGTCGATGAAATACACGCGCCCGCGGTCGTCGATCAGGATGTTCGCCGGCTTGACGTCGCGATGGATCAGCCCGACTTCGTGCATCTGCTGCATGGCTTCGGCGGCGGCGATCAGCAACTGCACTTTCGATCGGACGTCTGGGCAGCGTGATTCGCAGTATTGCCCCAGCGGCATCCCATCGACGTAATCGCTGACCAAATACAGCCGCCCGTTGTGCTGTCCTGACTCGTGGAACTTCGGCAGCACCGGCGAGTCGATCTGTTCCAGCAGGTCGAGTTCCCTCCACGCCCGCTTGGCGCGCTGGTCGTTGGCCAACGGGTGCTTGAACAGCTTGATGGCCACGGCGCGCTGCGAACCCAGCCGATGGCCCAAGTACACGACGCTGCTGCTGCCCTCCCCCAACCGGCGAGTCACGACGAAACCGCCGATGTGCTCCACGTCCAACGGCTCCCGTGCCAGCCCCTCATCGGTGTCGTCGTCCTTGAGTGAAGCGAGGAGTCGCCGGGCCGCCTGGAACCCGATCCGGCCCACTTCATCCGAGCGGCCTTCATTCATCATGGGGCAAGTCCTCCGTGGCATCGCGGCGTTCCTTGGCGCTTCCGCCCGTAGAAAGTACGAGGGCGAAGTGTTGCAATTGCGATGCGGGTAAGAGAAACTGTACACGGTGGTGCAGCTTCGGGTGGGGGCTAGAGGGGGGTACTGGTCCCAGGAATCGGGCAGGGAGCTAGGCGATGGCGACGCAACTTTCGGAACCGGTCTATGGCTGCTTCGAGACGACGCGCTGGACGCTCGTGGAGATGCTTCAAAGCGACGCGGACGACGAGTGCCGGGAGGCGGCGCTCGAAGAGTTGTGCAGCACGTACTGGCCGCCGATCTTCGGCTTTCTTCGCGGCTCAGGCATCGACTGCGAGAAGGCGGCGGAGTTCACCCAGAGTTTCTTCGCCGAGGTCGTTCTCTCGCGCAAGCTGTTTCAGCGCGTCGATCGGTCGCGCGCGCGGCTGCGCGTGTTGCTGATCTCGGCGCTCAAGAATTACATGATCGACGCGCACCGCTCGGCGAAAGCCTATGACCGTCGGCTGGCGTTCATTCGCGAAGCGGCAACGCGCTACGAGAAGCGGCGCGTGCAAACGGATGACGGCTCCGAACTCGACATGGACTTCGATCGGGAGTGGGCGTTACAGGTGCTTGAAATCAGCCTTCATCGCTGCGCGCAGCGATTCCGCGGCGCCGGCAGGGAAGGACATTGGCAGGTGTATTACGAGCGCGTCGTTCGCCCGTGCATCGCCGGCTGCGCTCCCACGCCCACGGCCGACTTGGCTATCGAGCACGGATTCCAGAACGAGGCGGCGGTCAACTCCGCGGTGCACGTCGTCAGGAAGCGACTCATGGCGATTCTGCACGAAACCGTCCAAGAGCATGTTGCCAACGAAGACGAGTCGCGTGAGGAGTTCGACTACTTGGTTTCGTTGATTGAGTCCAGCCAGCGTGTTGCGCCGTGAAGTCTCGACTGACGCGGCGCAGGTCCGTGGAGTGCCCGCGCCATTTGGGCTGCTGCGTGTGTCTGACCAGACAATGACCACGTTCGCGCGGATGTGTGCGGTGTTTCGAGCGGGCATTGACCCGAACGATATCTCGGCAAGGCAAGAAATCGGTCTTCCCTAGTGCCGAAGCAACTCAGTAGCGCGTCATTCCCCAACCCGGCTCTTTTCCCTCTACTCGGTTAATAGCGCCAACGTCAAGTGCGTCCCATCGGCTCTGGCAGTAGCGCCGCGTCTGTCGGCGCTGTGATGGCGTCTTAGCGACCTGTCCTAGAGGGGTGTCAACATCCGCAATAAACTCGTCAAAACTCGCACCGGTGACGGCAACCGTCGCTGCCGGAGTAATCGTCACGTCCAGAGACCGAGTCCACGTCGCGCCCGGTCGCTTCTTCGTCACCTTTGCCTTTGGCGGCTTCGTCGTCGTTCGCTTCTTCTTCGCATTTGGCATCCGAATTCTCCTGGCCTGTCACTCGCGTCACTTGCGAACGACCCGCACCCACCC